>CAYOTF010000180.1:0-1517 GCA_964406805.1 uncultured Zetaproteobacteria bacterium
GGTGCAATCTAACTTTATATCTGCATCATTGGCGGCATGACAAAATCAAGCTCATGTACGCCATCACAGCAAGCCTTTGAACTCATCCCCGCCATTGATTTAAAAGGCGGCCACTGTGTCCGCTTAAAGCAAGGCCGCATGGATGATGCCACCGATTATGGTGATGATCCGGCCGCCATGGCAGCCCACTGGCAAGCACTCGGAGCTAAACGACTCCACGTAGTCGATCTCGATGGCGCGTTTGCAGGTAAACCGGCCAATCAGGATGCCATCCGCGCGATCTGTGCCACCATGACTATTCCTGTGCAACTCGGTGGCGGTCTGCGTGATCTCAAGATGATCGAGGCCACCTTGAAGCTCGGCATTCAACGGGTGATTCTGGGTTCAATCGCCATCTCCAATCCGGCCTTGGTGGAAGAAGCCTGCAAGGCATTCCCCTGCCAAATCTGTGTCGGCATTGATGCCAAAGGTGGCATGGTGGCCGTACACGGCTGGGATGATGTGACTGATGTGAGTGCTGTTGATTTGGCGCTCAAATTTGAAAACGCCGGTGTCGCAGCGATCATCTACACCGACATCGCCCGCGATGGCATGATGACTGGCCCCAATATTGAGGAAACCGTCAACCTGGCCAAATCTATATCCATCCCGGTGATTGTTTCCGGTGGTGTCGCCAGCATGGATGATGTCACAGCCTGCGCAGCCCATGTCGAAGATGGCATTTGCGGTGCAATTACCGGCCGCGCCATTTATGAAAAAACCATTGATTTTGCTGCTGCCATGGAAATCTTATAATGCTCAGCAAACGCATTATCCCCTGCCTCGATGTCGCACATGGCCGCGTGGTCAAAGGTGTGCAGTTTGTTGATATTATTGATGCCGGTGATCCGGTTGAAGCGGCCATCAAATATGATCAACAGGGTGCAGATGAATTAACCTTTCTCGATATCCGTGCCAGCCATGAAAGCCGTGATACGCTCTACCACATGGTTACCGAAGTAGCCGAACATGTGTTCATGCCCTTAACTGTTGGTGGCGGCGTCAAAGCCTTATCCGACATCGAGAATCTATTGCATGCCGGAGCCGATAAAGTTTCCATCAATACCGCTGCCATTTTCAATCCCCAACTGGTCAAGGAAGCGGCTGAACGATTCGGTTCATCGACCATCGTGGTCGCAGTCGATGCCAAGCGCGTTACGAACGCTCAGGGCTCACACTGGGAATGTTTCACCCACGGTGGCCGCAAAGCCACCGGCCTCGATGCCGTCGATTGGGCCAAACGCATGTCCGATTATGGAGCCGGCGAAATTCTACTCACCAGCATGGATGCCGATGGCACCAAAAACGGCTACGACATCCCGCTCACCCGCGCCGTATCCGATGCCATCACTGCCAACGTCATTGCCTCCGGCGGCGTGGGCACACTCGAACATTTGGCTGCAGGATTAACGCAGGGCAAAGCCGATGCGGTGTTGGCCGCCTCGATCTTTCATTTTGGCACGTTCACCATTGCAGAG
>CAYOTF010000180.1:1545-4763 GCA_964406805.1 uncultured Zetaproteobacteria bacterium
CCGGTACGCCTCTCAGAGCAATTGCATTAAAATAAAAACAATAAATTGAGTGCTTTGCATTCACAGCTATGCCAGAACGCTTGATAAAAAATTTTAAAAGGTGGGTGGTATTGGCGAGTTTCGTTCCAACTTTTGCAAAAAAGAAACGAACCAAAGAACAAGCCCAGCAATCTGCTTCTTCCTGCGTATTCACCCTTTAATGGGGCGAAACAATTTTCGCTTTTTCCCATTAAACGATAAATACTCCGGCGCATCCTGGAGCGGGAATAGAAGACACACCCTCTTTCTTTTAAACCTTCCTTTTGAAAAACTTAATATAATCAACTTGATTGGCCCAACACTCCGCCGACCACATCCTGCCAGCGTTCAGACAAGCCGTTTAAATCCGTATAAAAGTGTGCTGTGAAACGAATACCGCCAGCACGATGGGCGCACACAAGCCCTGCTTTCATCAAGCCTCGGTACAAGGCTGCATGGCCTGCTTGATCCAGACGGACATGTTTAAAGGTCACAATACCGGCATAGCGCCCCTGTTGATCCGGTGTGATCAGGCTTAAATCGTCATCAGCATGCACCCAGTCCATCAACCATCGCGCCTTGGCCAGCACGTTGGTTTCAACCTCAGCCATGCCCACATCTTCAAACAGTGATAAGCTGGCATTGAGTGCCTGGATACCCAGCATATTCGGACTACCCGGCTCAAAGCGACGCGCTGACTGCGCCACCTTCCATTCGGTCGCATCAAAGTCCCCTGCCCGCTCCACCATATGCCAGCCGTATTGCGACAAGCTCAATTCATTCCGTGCTTCAGATGTCGAATAAAACACCGCTAAACCTTCCGGCCCCAGCATCCATTTATGCCCATCGGCCACCACAAAGTCAGCATGGCACGCCTGCGCATCAAATTGCAATGCACCGAGGCTTTGAATCGCATCGACACAGAATATAATGCCGTTATCCCGACAAAATTCACCCAGACGATTCAAGTCCATGCGTAGCCCCGTGCCATATTGCACCGAACTCACCGTCAGCAAGCGTGTTCGCGCATCACACAGCGCCATCAGCGCCGCTTCAGGATCATCACCGGATACATCCGCCAAACGCAACGCCACCCCTTTCGAGGCTAGCGACTGCCACACGATACGATTGGATGGGAACTCCTGATCGCTGGACACAACATTGTCCCCCGCCTGCCAACTCACCCCATAAGCAATCAACGACAAGGCTTCCGACGTATTCTTCACCAAGGCGATATCATCGACAGATGCAGCCCCCAACAAGCGTTTTAAACGCCCCCTCAGGGCGCGTTCCGTTTTCATCCACAAGGGATAATCTGCCGCCCCTTGAACCATATTTTCTTCGGCAAAGGCTTTGACAGCATCCGCCGTCCGGCGCGGCCACACCCCCACCGCCGCATGATTCAAATACAGCAAATCCGCACGCAAGGGAAATTCATGTTCGATGTTTATTTCAGTCATAGTGTATCCAAGGGACTCACCACTGCAGCCAGGTTCTGCTGTAACACATGCGTATAAATCTCTGTAGTTTTCACATCAGCATGCCCCAGCAACTTTTGCACCACACGAATATTCGTGCCCGATTCCAACAAGTGCGTGGCAAAGGAATGGCGTAAAGTATGCGAAGTTACCCGTTTATTGATATCTGCCTTTGTACGCGCGCCGCGAATCGCTTTTTGTAAGCCTGATTCATTGACATGATGACGACGCATTTGACCGGATCGTGGGTCTATTGATAAATTCTTGGATGGGAATACATATTGCCATTCCCATGATTGCGGTGCATTCGGATATTTTTGCGCCAATGCACCGGGCAGCCAAACATTGGCATGCCCCGCCTGTAAATCTGTTTCAAACATGCTGCGTACGCGCTGCAAATGGATTTGCAACGCTTCACGCACCGAGACAGGCAGTAATGTGGTGCGGTCTTTATCGCCTTTACCTGCACGAATAGTCAAATAACCATTATCAAAATCAATGTCTTGCACCCGCAAACGCAATAATTCCATTAAGCGCAATCCTCCGCCATACATGATACGTGCCATCAGGCCGGATTCATCACTCATGCAATCCAGTAAGCGGGTGACTTCTTGCTGGCTTAACACAACAGGCAGGCGCACCGGTTTCTTCGACCGAATGGGCGCAATATCATCGGCAAAGGGTAAATCGAGAACCTGTTTGTATAAAAATAGTAAAGCATTAAATGCCTGATTTTGCGTTGATGCGGCTACATTTTTATTGACGGCCAAATGACTCAAATAGGCCTCAATTTCAGCCTTGCCCATATCTTTGGGGTGCTGTTTGTTGTGGAAGTAAATAAACCCTTTAATCCAGCGCACATAAGCTTCTTCGGTGCGCTTACCATAATGATGATAACGCAAAACCTCACGCACCTGATCCATCAGCTTCGGAGCAGATGGCCTGAATGTAGATTTCTCATTGACCTTATTCTGATATGCAGCCAAAGTGTCTCCTTAGTCCTTGTTT
The DNA here is from genome assembly GCA_964406805.1 of uncultured Zetaproteobacteria bacterium. Taxonomy (GTDB): domain Bacteria; phylum Pseudomonadota; class Zetaproteobacteria; order Mariprofundales; family Mariprofundaceae; genus Mariprofundus. The sequence continues at coordinate 4,050 of CAYOTF010000180.1, forward strand.
GCATCTTAATATGCAATATCAAGGAAATCAAGGGCGTATACAGGAGCGTAATACATGGACAATCAAGTACACGTATTACCAAGTTAGGTATAAAAACGAGTAATCGAGTGAAGCTGGAATTAGCAAATATAAATGAAGCCCAAAAGATTAATGATCTCCTAAATTTAGCTTATCGAGGTGATAAGGGCTGGACTACAGAAAATAGTTTAGTTGACGGTGATCGTTCAATTACTTCTGATATTAAGCTATCTATCGAAAATTCAATATTTCTAATATATAAACAAAAAGGCGATTTAGTCGCTTGTATTTGTCTGGAAACAAAAGATGATAAAGTTTATATCGGTTCATTTGCAGTGCACCCTGATTACCAAGCTGGAGGGTTAGGAAAGTCTATATTAAATACGGCAGAAAAATATGCTATTAATGAGTTAAAGGCTAAAGAATTTATAATGGTCGTTCTTTCAAAGCGTACTGAGTTAATTGCTTTTTACGAACGCCGTGGTTACCATCGAACGGGTGTAAAACAAGAATATCCATTGCACTTAAATGTTGGTACACCAAAGAGTGGCGGGTTAACTATTGTGCAATTGTCTAAAAATACCTAACAAAAATGTCAACCAGACAGTTTTTTGCTACGCTCTTTTGCGCATTTCGCTTCGCTACATTTTTGCACAAAATCGCTACACAAAAAACTGCCGGTTACATAAGCGTTAG
>CAYOTF010000181.1:0-3761 GCA_964406805.1 uncultured Zetaproteobacteria bacterium
TCGGGCGTTCAGGCCATCACCGAGATCGCCAAGACGGTCGGCCATCTCACGGTGTTCCAGCGCACGCCCAACTGGTGCACGCCGCTGCGCAACTCGAGGATCTCGCCCGAGGAGATGGACAAGATCCGTGCGCGCTATGACGACATCTTCCGGCGCTGCCGCGAGACCTGGGGCTGCTTCATCCACACCGCCGACCAGCGCAACGCCATGGATCTCACACCCGAGGAGCGCGAGGCGGTGTTCGAGGAGCTCTACAGCCAGCCCGGCTTCTCCTTCTGGCAGGGCAATTTCCGGGACGCGCTGATCGACAAGGCGGCCAACGACGAGATGACCAGGTTCGTGGTCAAGAAGATCCGCGCCCGCGTGAAGGACCAGAAGATCGCCGACAAGCTGATCCCGACCAACCACGGCTACGGCACGCGCCGCGTGCCGCTCGAGAGCGGCTATTACGAAGTCTACAACCAACCCAACGTGAAGTTGGTCGATCTGCGCGAGACGCCGATCGAGCGCATCACCGCCAAGGGCATCAAGACGTCGGATGCCGAGCGCGAGTTCGACATGATCATCTTCGCCACCGGCTTCGACGCCATCACCGGCGCCTTCGATCGCATCGATATCCAGGGCAAGGGCGGCCAGAAGCTCAGGGACAAGTGGGCCGACGGCCCGCACACCTATCTCGGGCTCAACATCGCGGGCTTCCCCAATTTCCTGACGCTGGTCGGCCCGCACAACGCCGCCACCTTCTGCAACATCCCGCGCTGCATCGAGCAGAACGTCGATTTCGTCGGCGAGATGCTGGTCTATATGCGCGACAAAGGCCTCAAGAGGCTCGAGGCGACGCGCGAAGCCGAGGACGAGTGGACGGCGCACGTCTACGACACCGGCAACAAGCTGCTGGCGATGAAGGTCGATTCATGGATCACCGGCGTCAACAAGAACGTCGCCGGCCGCCAGAAGCGCACCTTCATGGCCTACGCCGGCGGCGCGCCCAAATACCGCCAGAAGTGCGAGGAGGTCGTGGCGCGCGGGTATGAAGGGTTCGCATTGCGCTAAACCAAATCCGTCCGGAAGAACAACTCCCGATAGGCATTGCACATAACTGACAGGGGCGGGGCGCATCCTGGATTTGCACGGACGCAGCGGTGCTCGATCACCGAACTGGTCATATCGGCACTTAGGGTCTGTGACGAGATAAATGCTTCGATGCGGTAGTCCTCGATTCCGGCGCTCTTGGTCTGGCACCGCGCCTACCGATTCGTTTGTTTCGTCACGAGCCCTTAGCGCAGATTAGAGGAGAAGCCGACGATGCTGTCGAGCGTGGTGCAGCCTGAGGTCGGTTGTGATGATCTCCAGCTTGCGCCGGACTGTTTGCACGACCACAGCGGTGGACTGAGAATAACTTGACCATCGATGAAGAAGTGCAGCGTGACGTAACGAGCGCTGTATGAACGCTGATGCATCACATCTTTAGGCAATTTATCGAGGGCCTGGCGAACAGCACGAGTGAACAGGCTCTTCGCGTTGTCATGGAGACAGCAGCGTTTGCCTTAGAGGGCATAAACGATGGACGTCGGTTTGCGCCACCTAAAGTTCGTCGTCGCGGCGTCCAGATATGGAAGTCTGCGGCGTGCCGCTGAAGCTTTGCACCTTCGGCAGTCCACAATGAGCCGGGGCATCCGTGAGCTCGAAGAACATCTGGGCGTTGTTCTCTTTGTCCGATCAAGCGGCGGCGTGCGTCCAACCTTGGCTGGGACTGAGTTGCTGGAGACGGCCGAGCGCCTCCTTGGCGATTTCGACGCACTCGTCTCGAGAGCGGGAGCGCTCGGTCGTGGAGCAGCGGGTCGCCTCGACCTGGGCCTGCCCACTTCGCATGCCGTCACAAGGCTGCGTCCTGTGTTGCTTGACTATGCGCGCGAATGTCCCGGCGTCGATATACGGCTTGCCGTGAGGCCGAAGCCCGGCTTGCTCATGGACTTGAAGGCTGATGCCCTAGATCTGGCGGTTATCACTGGGCGCGCAAACAGCGAAGGGATTGAGTCTGTGTCCCTCTGGTCGGAGCGAATCCTCCTGGCCGTTCCGGAGTCACACGCTCTTGCCGCGCGTTGCTATGCCAACTGGACCGACCTGGGCGATGATGTCGTCCTCATAAGCCGCCGAGGGCTTGGACCTGAACTGAAGGAGCTTCTCGCGACCAAGCTCGGCACGATCGGCAAGCAAGCGACGATCAAGGAACACGCTATTGGTGCTGAGGCTCTCTTGAGTCTGGTTGCGGTCGGACTCGGTATCACCTTGCACTGTGAAGGGACGACCCGTATGCCTGATCCTGGTTTCATAACCCTCGAGGTGCATGACGGAACAGGGCCGACCTGGATCATCTACTCGGCCTGCTGGAAGAAGGACTACACCAACCCCGCCCTTGCTACTTTCCTAGCGTTGCTTCGCACTCACCGTTCAATGGTCTCGCGGGGTCTCGTTCCTGATACATGACGATCGTCAGAGGGGCCGAGTTCGGGTGATCTATGGTTTCGTCGCCATTTGGCAAAGGCCCGATCTGTCGCCATGAATCTCTGCACCATGGGTCCGACGAGTTGAGCAGGTTCAATGGTTTGACCACTCTCTTTGCTCATAGCTTGGGCATAGGAAACGAGGTCGCGGTGGACCGCAGCTGGTAACACGATGGATAGTTTGACGGGCGTATCATCAGCGATAGCTCCGATTTTCAAGCGCGCCATGGTCCTCCTTCCTCAACTTCGATAGGGCTCCAATACCAGGTCGCGATTGACAAGCACGCGAACCGGGAAGCCTGGTCGAATTGTCAGTGTTGGCTGGACATTGAGATTGCGCCGGACGATCTGCTCACCAGCCTGGTTCGCCGTGTCCCCCGCGCCTCTGCGCAGCGCGCGAGCAATGTCGCTCTCGTTCTGGTCGGACCCTAATTCGCTACCGACGGCGAGAATGGTGGAGAGCAATGCCGCCTTGAACAAGGCCCCCCAGTGATGGTCGACTCCATCCTCGAGGCCCGCTTGGCCCGCCGCATCCGCGCCAGGTTGACGTTCGAGCACGATGGAATAGCCGTTCGGCAGGATCAGGCGTGTCCAAACCAAGAGGATTCGTGACTGACCGAACGAAACTTGGCTGTCGTAGACACCCAGCAACCGCGCACCTTGTGGGATAAGCAGCGACCGGCCGGTCGGCGTGTCATAGACGTTTTCGGTCACTTGTGCAGTGATCTGGCCCGGCAGATCGGACTGCATGCCCGTGATCAGCGCGGCCGGGATGACGGTACCTGCCTGTACGACATAGGGGGACGCTGGGCGCGCAAGTCGATCCGGGGCCGTGGTGCGACGGTCAACGGGCGCATTGACGAACGCAAGCTTGCTATCCTGTCCATTTTGAATCGAAGCCTCATCTGAAGCTGACGGTGCTATCCCTGTCGCTTGCATAGAGGCCTGTTGAGGTCCAAGCGTCTGGGGCTTGCTGTTGCTTGACGCGAACAGGCGGCTGACACGGGCTGCTTCAGTCTCTTGTGCTCGACGCTGCTGATCAGGATCGACGGCATTTGGGCCGGGCTGAGCTTGGGCAGAAACAATCGGCCGGCCGAGATCGCCAGGCAGAGGCGGTCCGAGTGGCGGTGCGTTACGCGGAACTCCTGCGTAGTCACGAGGCAGCCCCGCAAGGCCCTCAGCAACGGTATGTCGCTCAGTCGTGTAAAGTTCCTGGGACGTCGGACTGCGTAGGCGGTTGGTCTGAAGAGCCCACAA
>CAYOTF010000181.1:3777-4760 GCA_964406805.1 uncultured Zetaproteobacteria bacterium
CAAACAACGATCAGGACAAGTGACGTCCCCCCAATTAGGACGCTTCGGGAGAGACGCGTGACGCGCGGCCCTTCCCCGCGGAGCCGCAAGGCGCGCGTCGCGGCCGAGGTCGCAGAAGTCACGCCGGGAGTGCTGCCCGACTGGTCGGTCATGGCGAAGGCCTTCCATCACTCCGGACAATCCGTACCTTTTTCTGCCGCTCGTCGCCCAGCCGAAGCTCAGCAGCAGCAAACAACCGATCGACGATGAGCACATTCCCATAGGTGCGGTAGTTGACCAGCTCAGGCTTGCCCTCCGGGCCAATGACGAAGAGCGGTGGCATCTCGCCTTGGACGATGCCCGGCAAGAACTCGATGTAGACCTTGCGACCGTCATCGTAAGCGCTGATCGGCCGCCACGGGGGCTTGTCACCCTCAATGGCGTATCGATAGCGCCGTTGCGCAATCTCAGGAACAACGGGCGACGGTGGAGTAGTTCGGGCGCGAGCGCTTCGGCTCTCGGGGTAGAACCAGGCCACCGACGGCATGTAAGGCCTATCGTGCGAACGAAGCTCGATCAGGTAGGTGCGTCGATCGGTATTGATCACGAGATTGGTCTCGATGGCGGGACGCGTCGGCTTGACCAGAACGTGGACACGACGCGTATCGGCGTTGCCGCTTTCGGTGTCACCGATGATCCATCGCACGGTGTCGCCCGCAGCGACGGGCCCCGGCCCCGTGAGCTGCTCGCCCGGCTCGAGGGCGATGTCGGTGATCTGACCCGGAGCGACGTAGACCTGGTACAGGGCACCTGGGCTGAAGGGAAAGACCTGCACGGCGTTGAAGTACCCGTCGCGGCGCGGCTCGACACGCGCGGCAGCATTAGCAGCTTCGACCCGGGCCATCGCGTCGGTTGCCTCGACCGTACCGGCCTTGCCGCCACGTGTGGGTGTCCAGGCCGGCGGGACATGCAGCGGTCGAGGGCGATCGTCGACGGACGACTGA
>CAYOTF010000182.1:0-4719 GCA_964406805.1 uncultured Zetaproteobacteria bacterium
AGATTGGGGAATTTCGCCTGCACAGCCGCCATCTCTTTCTCGATACTGTCGATCACTGGCTTGGCATAACCACGTTCCGAACGTAGCAGCGATATCGCCACCGCTTCCTGACCATTGCCCCGGTAAATCGAGCTCGCATCAGCAGCGCCCCAATGCACATCGGCCAGATCACCCACCCGAATATGGTGACCTCCTGACAACGGCACCAGGATGGCGGCAATATCGGCCGGATCTTGCGCCTGAGCCTGAGCGGTGAGTAGAAAACGCTCATGATCCCTGTGAATCAAGCCGGCCGGCATGGAGATATTGGCGCTGACCAACGCTGCCACCACCTGCCCCAATGAGAGTTGATGCGCCTGCAAGCGGTCACGATCAATATCGACCGATACCTGACGCACCGGCCCGCCGAAGATTTCCGCCTCCGCCACACCGGGCAGATTGAGCAGCGTGTCGCGCAGCTCATGCGCGGCCATGCGGCGCACCTGTGCCAGGTTCAGGCCGGACCCCTCTGCCGGTGTCACCGCCAGCACCATCACCGCATGTGCGGCATCGGTGATTTTAAACACCAGTGGCTCACTAACACCGGCCGGTAACAGAACGCGCACCCGCGACAGCTCCGTGGTGACTTTCGTGGCGGCATTATCGATATCATTGCCGTATTCAAATTCGACCTGCACCGATGATACACCATCGCGTGAGGTCGAGGTGACCCGGCGCACACCATCAATGGCTGTCAGGCGCACCTCCAGCGGGTGGGTTACATCATTGCTGATATCCGTACTCATGGCTCCGTGCCACTGTGTCACCACCGCCACCATCGGGCGGTTGGTATCAGGAAACAGATTTGTCGGTATGCCCAGAAAACCCGTGATGCCCAGCAATACGGCAACCAGTGAGGCCGACAGAATTGCATGCGGACGGGATAACAGGCCGGAGGCAAAGCTCATGATGCAGCTCCGTCATTGCCAGCTGCATCATCACCGGACGGTTTCGGCAATAATACCGCATCACCATCATGCAGTTTCAATAACACACTGCCGTGTCCGGTCACTACCCGTGCACCGGGCTGAATAGCACCCTCCACGGCACAGCCTTCAGCACCACACAGCGGCACTTGCAACATCACTTTCTTCAAGACAAAACCATCACCGTCCGGAATAACAGTAAACAGGGCACGCTGATGATCATCGGCTGCCGGCAGCAGGGCATTACGCGGCACGATGGTGGCATCATCAAGACTATGGGTCAGCACGCGGGCTGGGATATGGGCACCATCGGGCAAGCCGAAGGGGCGCACCGGCAAGTCGATTTCCAGACTACCCATAGCCTGCTGATCCAGTGTCGGATTGATGCGGGTAATTTTGGCCATCATGATTTGATCGCCATGGCTCAGCTGCACTGCACCACCGGCCTGAATACGGGTCAGCGTCTGTAACGGTACCGGCACCACCACACGGCCGCCCTGACGTGCACTGAGGATATAAATAATCTTGCCCGGCATGGCTGTATCACCAATCTCGGCCTGACGCCGGGATATAGCCGCAGTAATCGGTGACTGGATATGGCCATAGGATATTTTCACATCCATCTGATGAACCTGCTCGCGCAGCGAACGTACTTTGGCTCGATCCCCACGCACGTTGGTCTGCCACTTCTCGACTGCCGATGCTGCTGATCCACCTTCACGGAACAGTTTCTGTTCGCGCTTTAATTCCCGGCTATCATGCTCTGCCACGGCCATGGCGCTGCTCAATGTCGATTTCAGCGCATCGCGACTGGCTTCCAGTTCGCGGGTATCCAGGTGAACCAGCAGATCACCCTGATTGACCTTGCCGCCTGCCCGAGGGCCCAGCGCCAGTATACGGCCGCTGATCTGCGGGCTAATGCGTACTTCACTGGAGCTCTGTACACGTCCGAGAGCCGGAAAACCGCTGCTGACGCTGCCGCTGCTTGCAACGGCCACCGGCAATGCCCACGGTGCCTGATGCATGACCGGCTCATCCTCAATGTGTTTAAGGTTCTTATTGAGTATCAACGCAGCTACAGCAATCAATACAGGAAACAGCAGATATTTAATTTTTCCGGATGAAAACATACTCATGATGTGCTCCCATGATCGGTTGGTTGATGCGATGGATCTGCTGCGTATGCCGCCGGTTCCTGACCTGTCGCCAGGTGCAACTGATCATCGGCCAGCCACCAGTCAGCCATGGCTGCACTGAGGCTGGAGCGTGCCTGGGCAAGCACCGCTTCCGCATCAAGCAGATCAACGGCCGACAGGCGACCGCTCTTATAACGATCCGACTGGATCTTTTCTGCCTCACGTGCTGCCAGCAAACCCGCCTGTGCCGCTTCATATTGCAACGCTGATGCCTGCCATGCTGATTTGGCCGCACCGAGCTCGGCACGCGCCCGATTTTGTATCGACAGCTGCTGCTGGCGCGCCGCTTCCCGGTTCGCCCGCGCCTGATCGGCATGGGCAAAACGCCTGCCACCATCCCAGAACTGCCAGGTCAGTTGACCGGTTACACTCCATGTGTTGGCTCCGGCAGCCGTATAACCCTGATTTCTGGAGGTCACCGCCTGCACCGACAGGCTCGGCAGCCATTCACGCCGGGCGCTGTTGAGGTTTTCTTCCTGAGCCAGAGTCAAACTGTGCGCCCCCTGCACATCAGGGCGATCTGAGAGTGGCTCTGCCCCGGTCTGTGGCAAACCTGCAGGTTTATGATTCAGCACTGCGACCGGTACGGAGAATGCCGGCCTGTTCAATAAAGCAGCCAGATTGGCTCGCAACCTGGCCTCATCGCCATTCAGTGCGGCGATCTGCCCTTCCACTGCCTTGATTTCCGCATCGATGCGCAGCAACTCCACCCGGGCAATACGCCCGACCCGAATCGCTGCCTCGGTAATGCTATGGTGTTTAATCAAAGCTTGATGCTGGCTGCTGAGCGCCTGACGCACGCCACTGAGTTTTTGCAATGCACGATAGAGCAATGCACTCTGGGCAAACAGCCCGAGGCGGGTATTCGCCACCTGAAACACAGCCGCTCTGCTGCGGTGTTGCTGAGCGCGCACAGCAGCGGTGATACGGCCATCAATATCCAGCGGGAGCGTTAGCATAGCACCATAACCGTACTGGTTGCTGTCGGTGGAAAAGGCGGCAAAATTGATCGGCGGCGAAATCGGGTTGACCAGCCGGGCATTGTTGTAGTGTGTATCCCGGCCGAACAGTTCGGCATGCCCCCAGTAACGACTGCGCGCGACAGCAATGCCTGCTGCTGCTGCATCGGCCTGTGCTCTGGTCGCTGAGAGCTGCGGAGAGGCTTGCTCGATACGGTGCAGCACCTCACCAAAGCTGACCTGCTCGGCGGCGGCTAATACAGGTGCTACGCTGCCGAGCAGGACAACCAGCGAAGCAACTACCGCGCCACGCATTACGGGTGACTCGGCAGAGCCGGCAGCTGAAAGCTGGCATGGCAGGCGATGCAGTTATTCATCGTTGCTGCCAGCTTCTGTTGTACCTCTTTCACCGGCTTGCCCGCTTTGGCCATATCCGCAATCTCATCAAAAGCGTAATGGGTACCAAAACCCAGTTTCTTGAATTCCAACGGCAGTTTGGCACGCAGTTTAAAATCCATCGTTTGGATTGCCGCACTGCCGACACTGCGAGCCGACTGCTCGACACTGACCAGATCATCGTTGGCCAGCGCTTCGACAATGGCCTGCGTGGTTTCCAGCAGCACGCGCATTTCACCCAGCACAGCCAAACGTTCAGCAGGCTCCAGCAAAACAGCCGTGCGGCCGTCATCGGCTTTGGCAGTGCTGCCGAGTACGATAAATTTGAATCCGACAGCAACAAGCACGGCACTTAACAAGCCGATTGCGATCCAGTGGGGGGTAGTGTTTTTTATGATGTTTCTCCTTTGTTTTTATGTGAAATTAGCTGCTCTGACATATGTTTGAGCGTGTTGATCGTTGCCTGTTTGTCTGCATCCGGAATATCACGCAGCAGCTCCTGCTGAAAATCGCTGACCAGCGGGATCAATACGGTCAGCACCGCCTCCCCCGCTGCTGTCAGGGCAATACGATAATAACGCCGGTCATCAGAATCGAGATTGCGCTTAACCAGCTGTTTTTTCACCAGCCCGTCGATACGGCGCGTAATGGTGGTTTTATCGCGCATCATCAAGGCTGCGATTTCCACCTGCGTCATCGTCCCCTTTGAGAGACGGAACAGGATTCCAAAATCCTGTGCAGAGATCATATACCCTTGTTCGCTAAAGCGGCGGGCAACCTCTTCGGTCATCAAAAATGCTGTCCGGTTTATATGCATACCAATTGCCTGTTCCAGTTGAAATGCATTGCTTTGATCACTCATATTCACTCCTGATGAGCGAACCATGATCTATATGGTTGCATTATACAACTAATGTATTAAGCAACCACATGGAAACCATCATTCCATGGCTCGGGCAATAATATAGTCATTCAAGTATTGGTTTACCCTTGCCGTCATTCCCGCGATCAGGTGAATTGCGAAGCAAGAGAGTGTCCCCTGTGGGGAAGTCGGGAATCCATGTTTTTTAGAGCATAAGCTCCGGTTCCGATGAGTAGCTGGAGAGCGCAAAGGCGCTGATCAATGCAACCATGGCGATGCCAATGCTCTTAGCCTGCATTATTCATGAATCGCAGTGATGATTGCGCCGGGCCTTTGTTTGC
>CAYOTF010000183.1:0-4686 GCA_964406805.1 uncultured Zetaproteobacteria bacterium
CGCCGTTGGTGCTACTGCTTGATCAGGTGACCGATCCACATAATCTGGGTGCGTGTGTGCGTACAGCTGAAGCGGCTGGATGCGTGGCTGTGATTGTGCCGAAAGATCATGCCGCTGATATTGCTTCACCGGTGGTGGCGAAATCAGCTTGCGGGGCTTTGGCGCGCTTGCCGGTGTTGCGGGTAACCAATATGAAGCGCTGCCTTGAGCAGTTGCAGGAGAACGGCTTTTGGACAGTGGGTCTGGCGGGCGAAGCGGAGACATCTATTTATGCCTCGAACTGGTCAGGGCCGATGGCAGTGGTGATGGGTTCTGAAGGTAGGGGTATGCGCCGCTTGGTGCGCGATACCTGTGATCAATTGATTCAGATTCCTATGCCGGGAAGCGTGGAATCATTAAATGTGTCGGTAGCGACGGGGGTGGCGCTGTTTGAAATCAATCGCCAGCGCGCAGCTTTATAAAGTTTAGGGCGTTTTAGGCCGTAACCTTTTGAGCTGTTGTTTCGGGTGTTGTTTTTTCAAACTTTTGCCCACAGTACTGGCATTGGCCGAAGCCGGGTTTTAGGTTGATGTAAACCAAGGGGTGTTGACCGTTATCGGAGCAGGATACGACTTCTTCAGTTGATTTGATGATGTTGCCCATGATTGTCTCCCCAGACGGTTTGATTTGTCGGGGTGATGATGCCCAACAATCCTATTAAAGCGCGGCGCATTTTGGTGTTAAATGTCATATTGTCAAGAATTTTAAGGTTTATTATAAATTGGAGTGAGAATGAATGATCGGGTATTGATTGAAGGTTTGGAAGTGCGCACGGTGATCGGTATATATGATTGGGAGCGTGAAATTCGCCAGACGGTACGGCTGGATCTGGAAATGGCCTGGGATATTTCCAAGGCGGCACAATCAGATGATATCGCTGACACACTGGATTATAAGGCGGTTTCCAAGCGCTTGATTACCTTTGTTGAGTCATCGAGTTTTGGTTTGATCGAATCATTGGCCGAACATTGTGCTGATATTTTATTGCATGAATTTAAGGTGCCGTGGTTAAAGCTCAAAATGTCCAAGCCGGGGGCGGTGCGTGGCAGTGAAAACGTGGCGGTATTGATTGAACGTGGACGGCAGGTCTAATTAATGGTTCAGGTGTTGCTTGGTATGGGCTCAAACATTGAGGCTGAATATCATTTAACGCAGGCGGCAAAGGTGTTGCGGCAATGTTTTCCCGGGGTGCGTTTTTCATCGGTGTACCAATCCGCCGCGATAGGTATGGATGGTGATGATTTTTTGAATGCCTGTTGTTTGTTTGAATCTGAGTTATCAGAACAGGAGCTGACTGCGCTGTTGAAATCCATGGAGGATAAGCAGGGGCGAGATCGATCGAGAGGATCGTGGAAGCCGCGTACGCTGGATTTGGATGTGCTGATGTACGATGGTCAGGTGGTGGATGATGAGTTGCACCGATATGCTCATGCCAGTGTGCCGGCCTCGGAACTGGTTGAAATCACTGTGCCGGATGATAGCGCAGCTAAGCTCACACAGCTTGCCTTGCGCTTGTAAAACAGAGCGGCCTGCTTACTATTCCCGTTTGTTTATGGGGAATGCTGAATAAATCAGCTTTTTTCTGTGCTGAGTATGTAGAAGATACTGTGTTTTATTTAAGTTGGGGAGATAACCATTCATGTTGATTGCGGTTCCAGCAGAAAGCCAAGCTAAGGAAAAACGTGTGGCGGCAACACCCGATTCAGTCGGGCGATTTATAGCGGCCGGTTGTGAAGTTGTGCTGCAGCGTGGTGCAGGTATTGCGGCCAGTTTCCCGGATTCAGCTTATGAAGCCAAAGGTGCAAAACTGGTGGATGGGTTTTCTGCCACGTGTGCGGAAGCGGATCTGATCTTGAAAGTACAAGCACTCAATGCTGATGAGATCGCTAATGTGAAAAAAGGTACTGCAGTTGCCAGTCTGGTGGCTCCGTTTTCCAATCCTTTGTTGCAGCAATATGCCGATGCAGGTCTGACGTATTTCTGCATGGAAATGGTGCCACGTATTTCGCGGGCACAGAGCATGGATGTATTATCATCGCAGGCCAATATTGCCGGTTATAAATCGGTGTTGTTGGCGTTGGAGCATTATCAGAGCTTTTGTCCGATGTTGATGACGGCCGCTGGCACGGTGCAGCCGGCCAATGTGCTGGTGATGGGGGCTGGTGTGGCTGGCTTGCAGGCAATCGCTACAGCCAGACGTTTGGGGGCCAAGGTTGAAGCCTTCGATGTGCGCGCGGCGGCCAAAGAGCAGGTGGAGAGTCTGGGCGCTAAATTCATTGAGGTAGCCGCTGATGCGGATGCGGAAGATGCGGCGGGTTATGCCAAAGAAATGGATGATGATTATAAACGTCGCCAGTCTGAACTGATTGCCAAACATGCGGCCAAAGCCGATATTATTATTACCACAGCATTGATTCCGGGGCGGCCAGCGCCAGTATTGATTACCGAAGATATGGTGAAAAGCATGCAGCCGGGTTCGGTGATTGTGGATATGGCTGTCGAAATGGGTGGTAACTGCCCGATTTCCGAGCTGGATCAGGTGGTTGAAAAACATGCTGTGATCTTGGTGGGGATCGTGAATATTCCAACGCTGATGGCGACTGATGCGAGTAGTTTGTATGCACGTAATTTATTTAATTTCATTACGCCGATGCTGGTTCAGACCGGTGACCCGAGTGATGGGCAAAATGATGAACAGAATGATGAACAGAATGGCGATGCCAAGAACGTCCGTTTGAATATTGATATGGCAGATGAAGTGATTGAATCATCATTGCTTTGTCTGGCGGGTGAATTTCTTAAACCCAAGTTATTGAATCAGGGAGAAGGATCATGAGTTTGCAAGCCTTGAGTGCCGATGTGGCAGCGGTTGCCGGCCATGCGGCACAGGATAGTGTCGATCCGGTTGTGTTTTCATTCACTGTATTTGTGCTGGCTATTATTGTCGGTTACCACGTGGTCTGGAATGTTACGCCGGCGCTACATACGCCGTTGATGAGTGTGACCAATGCCATTTCCAGTATTATTATTGTTGGTGCCATATTGGCGGCAGGGCCTGTTGAAATGAATATCGCAACGGTGCTGGGTTTGATTGCGGTGGGTTTGGCTTCGGTGAATATTTTTGGTGGATTCATGGTGACGCAGCGTATGCTGGCCATGTTTAAGAAGAGAAAATAAGGGGATAACATGTTATCTGCAAACATGGTTGAGCTGGCCTATTTATTCGCAGCTATTCTGATTATTTTTGCGCTTAAGGGGCTAGCCAGTCCTGAATCTGCGCGGCGTGGTAATATGTTTGGTATGCTGGGTTTGGGTTTGGCAGCCTTGGTGACGCTGCAAATGGATTCGGTGCATAACTATGCCTGGATTGTGGCGGCGGTTGCATTCGGTGGTTTGATTGGTGGTGTGGCCGCACGCAAGGTGCCGATGACACATATGCCGCAGACTGTGGCCTTTATGCATTCTCTGGTCGGTTTGGCAGCGGTGATGATTGCCGTGTCGGCATTTCTGGATCCGGTGTCGTATGGTATCGCCAATGCTGAAGGTGGCCTGTATATGGCGAGCCGCATTGAATTGTTTCTCGGAACTTTTATTGGTGCGATTACCTTTACAGCTTCATTGGTTGCCTTTGGTAAATTGCATGGCGTGTTATCGGGTAAACCTCTGACTTTTGCGGGTCAGCATTTGGTTAATCTGGTGCTGGGAATCATCATGATCGGTGCTGGTGTGGTATTCTGCATGACCGGTGGCACCTTGCCATTTATGCTGATGTTGTTTGTGGCGATGGTGCTGGGTGTGCTGTTGATTGTACCGATTGGTGGCGCGGACATGCCGGTGATTGTATCGATGCTGAACTCTTATTCGGGCTGGGCTGCGGCAGGTATCGGTTTTACGCTCGGTAATAATATGTTGATTGTAGCCGGAGCCTTGGTGGGCTCATCGGGTGCGATTTTATCGTATATTATGTGCAAGGCGATGAATCGTTCCTTGTTTAATGTGTTGCTGGGTGGTTTCGGTGGTGATGCACCGGCGACAGTTGGTGGCGTGGCAATTGGTGAGCGGCCAGTGCATAGTGGCGCAGCTGAAGATGTGGCGTTTCTGATTAAAAACGCCCGTTCGGTGGTGATTGTACCCGGTTATGGTCTGGCCGTGGCGCGGGCTCAGCATGCTTTGAAAGAACTGGTAGAGAAGCTGTTGGCGATGGGTGTTGAGGTGAAGTTCGCTATTCATCCGGTGGCAGGGCGCATGCCCGGTCATATGAATGTGTTATTGGCTGAAGCTGATGTGCCGTATGATATTGTGCATGAAATGGATGAAATCAATCCGGAATTCGGTGATACCGATGTGGCTCTGGTGATTGGTGCGAATGATGTGACCAATCCATCGGCCAAGACAGATCCGACCAGTCCGATTTATGGTATGCCGATTCTGGAAGTCTCCAAAGCTGCTCATGTGGTGGTGATCAAGCGCTCCTTATCGGCCGGTTATGCCGGGCTCGATAATGATTTGTTCTATATGGATAAAACCATGATGATGTTCGATGATGCCAAAAAAGCCTGTGAAGCAATGTTGCATGCGCTGGATTAAAGCCTTTCCTGATTACCCATGAATCTCAGCCATTTTCAAGACTCTCATAGGCATAGGCGG
>CAYOTF010000184.1:0-4601 GCA_964406805.1 uncultured Zetaproteobacteria bacterium
GCTGCAAAAAATGCAGTTAATAAAAGTAAAAAACGTATGATATACCAATCTTCCTTATTGTTGTTGGAGATATGTTAAAATATCGCCTTTTTCTTGGGCAGTACACACACGCCCCATCACCCATTTACAATTTCGACGAAACCATTTACGCATTTTTTTGGCTTCACTAAATCGCTGTGGGTTCACCGATACGGCCATCGGCTCGATCACTTTACCTGTACGAATATGTGCAGCAGATTTGGTTAAATCAACACCATGACAAGCTTGGCAACTACGAGGTTTAGGGCTTTCTGCATTTTCAGGTGCAGCGTATTTTTTATGCCACAAAGCACTTCCAGCTTTGGCATCAAAATGACTTGCTCCCGCTGCTTCATAGGTCTTCAACATCTCTGGAATGATATTTTCAGCCATCGCAGGTGAGGCAAAACCCAATATCAAAATTGCTGCCCATAATGTCCGCATCATCTTCTCCTTTACCATTCGAAATAAATACCTGTGGCCATCAATGCTGCGCCTGCAATACCTGCAGATGCATGTCCATTGCTGTTTCCACCAATAATTTTTGGTGCTTTTCCAATGGCATAGACATAGCCCGCTGTACCTAAAATAGTAAGCACCATGTGCAAAGTATCAGGATCTAAGGCATCCATTTCAATATCATCAAAGTGCAAAAGTAAGCCTGATACAATCGCTGCACCGCCCAAGGCTGCGGCAGCATTGGCAAAATAATAATGCGCGGTGTTGGTTGATGGTTGCTGCGTCGTGACCACCGCACCTTCACCACCATCAGGGGCAGATAATCCCGTAAGACCTGCTGCAAGCAATGAACCCAAACCCAAATACATGTGCATTTTATTGGCTGTAAAATAAGATTCCTCAAAAGGCTGATCTGGAACATCCAACTTTTGATAGCCATCCAACTCACCCGCATAAGCTTGGGATACACCCAAACATACCGCCAGCACAGCCATCCCCAGTATTTTCTTAAATATCATCATTCACTCCCCCCTTACAGTTTTTCCCAGTGATCATGGCTCGCACCAAATTTTCACGATGTTGGACACAAGCTAATAAGACCCCCAAAACGTGCAACACAATTAAACCGATCAAAATATCGGGCAACCATTTATGCAAATCCCACATTTCATGTGCAAAGCCATCAGCAGGCATGAAGCCTAGCCACCAAAGAGGTCCTTCATATTCACCCCAACTTTGGTAGATTAAACCTGCAAACACCAATGTAAGTAAACACCCTATGAGGGCAAACACCATGGCAGCACCCATCGGACTATGCCCTTCATAATGCTCAGGTCTGCCTTGTACAATGCCCTTTGCATGCGCCCAAATCACTTTGGGTGAATAAACAAATCGGCTAAATCGCCCATACCCCGTGCTAAAAAGACCATAAAGGATTCGCGCTACCAATAACACTGTCACAGCATAACCCAGAATCATGTGCCAATCATCATCACCGCTGGAGGATGTAATATAAGCCAATACAAACAAAATGACCAAGCTCCAATGAAACACGCGTACAAACAAACTCCACACAACTTGTGGATGCGCCATGACATCACTCCTTACCAACTTAAAACATCATATTTATGGTCGTTTAAGTATAAAAACAGCTCGTCATCCTCGAATGATTTTGTCGAGGATCTCCTTAAATTAGAAATTCCCAATATAAAAATTAGGGAATGGCGATAAGGGGAAATCCATACATTAAACTACGATGGCGGCGCACCCTTACAGCAGCAATAAATTTATGTGTGACATACATCACAAAGATGATGACATACCTTAACCCCAAGCCTCTAAAAAACGCATAAAATGTGGTTTTTCTTCACCCTCAGCATCCAAATAGTTTCGCAAGCTTTGCAATAACTGTGCATAAGCCACATCGTTCAAAATGCCTTGAAACAACTGCCAGCGTAAAAAAATCAATAATGTGGAGCACACATCCATTTCGCAATAATGACGAATCGCCGAAATATCCCCCGATTCAAACAAACCACGAACATCACTGCCTGCCACCTCGAGCTTTCCTGGTATTTCAAATACAGCAGCCACCTCATCCA
This sequence comes from uncultured Zetaproteobacteria bacterium, assembly GCA_964406805.1. Lineage (GTDB taxonomy): Bacteria > Pseudomonadota > Zetaproteobacteria > Mariprofundales > Mariprofundaceae > Mariprofundus. Next base: position 2,079 of record CAYOTF010000184.1, read on the forward strand.
TCGAACAACGCGCGGAAGCCCCGTAATCTGAAAGCACTTCCAACAAGTCCAGATGGTAAACCGAGGAGTAACGGGATTCATAATTGTTCCACCGATCACCTGCCGAAAACCACCGAGGGCAAGATAAACCATGTCGCATCGCACGATATTTCAACACAGGCATATCAAAGCACCGTCCATTAAAGCTCACCAGTTGTGGTGTGCGCGTTTCAATCAAATGAAAAAAACCTTCCAACAATTCTTTTTCAGAACTTTCTGCCACACCACCGCTGGCAATGCGTTTGAGTATCCATTGTGAACCATGCGCATCACGTTCATGCAGCAAATGCACATAACTGATGGCCACCACTTGATGAAACGGTTGCCGAGGGAAATCATTCTTGCCGTCGGTTTTGTCCAGAAAATATTTAGCCAAATCATCACGTGCCTGTATATCTGAAAGATCAGGGCTACCCAGCAATCGACGTGCCGATTCAGCATCAGCAACCGTTTCAATATCAAACACCAAAGTATCTCTGATCATGATTTTTTCCCTCCTCGAACATAGCGATATTTTTTCTCACCAAGCAGCCATGTACTGACGAAATAAACACCAGCAGATACAAAAACAACCATTGTTAGCCACAAAAACTGCCATAACTTACTTGCATCAGGAAATGCCCACAGCTGTTGCATGACTTGTAAAACCAACACCATCGGTACACATGCCAAAGCCGCACACAATATCCGTTTGATACAGCTTGCATCCAAAAGACCGCCTTGTTGACGATGAATCCGCCGCCATAAAAGTCCCACATTGACAAAGGATGCCAAGGCTGTCGCCAGGGCCAAACCGACATAGCCCATGGGCTTGATAAGTATCAAAGCCAACACAATATTCGTTGCCACACTGATGGCTGCATAACGCATCGGAGCTTTGGCATCTTGTTCCGCATAACATGCAATAGACAGCACCCTTGCCCAACAAAAAGCCATCAAGCCGATAGCATAAGCTTGCAGGGCATGACTTGTCGCTTGAGCATCTTGTATATCAAATTTACCATACTCAAACAAGGTGCGAATAATCGGTTCTGCCAAATACAATAAACCCACCATCGCAGGCAGGGTTAACCAAACCAACCAAACCAAACCCTGCCGTAGGTCATGCTGCGCTTCTGCCAAACGTTTATGTGCCAAATGCTCCGATAAGGTGGGGAGCAACACTGTCCCCATCGCAATGCCAAACAAAGCCAAAGGCAGTTGCACAATACGATCTGCATAATATAAATAGGATACGGCTCCAGCAGGCAATAAGGTTGCTAAAATCGTGCCGACCAAAATATTAATTTGCACTGCCGCAATGCTTAACACAGCAGGGCCAAATAATATCATGGTTTTGGCAATGGCTGGCATACGTGGTCGCCAAGTCGGTTTCGGAATCCAGCCAATGCGTTTTAGGGCAGGAAATTGAATGGACAACTGTAAAATACCACCAAGCACAACACCCACTGCCAAGGCTGCTGCGGAGTTATCAAACGATGGTGCGAGCCCAATTGCTGAAAAAATAATGGCAATATTGAGCAACGCGGGGCTGGCTGCTGCCACCGAAAACTTGCGATAAGCATTCAATACAGCCCAAGACATCGCCGCCAAGGAAATCAGTGCCAAATAAGGGAACATCCAACGAGCAAGATGCAAGGCTTGATGCCAACGTTCAGGCTCATCATGAAACCCTGGCGCAAATGCAAGCAACAACCAAGGCATAAAAAATATGCCCAATACTGTCATGAGCAGCAGTGCTGCCAACAACATGCCTGCCAAAGCATTCAAATATGCATGCGCATCTTCTTCACTTTTTTGACGTTCTTCCGCTAGAACAGGCACCAATGCCACCGTCAGCGTGCCTTCTGCAAACATACGGCGAAAAAAGTTGGGTAATTTTAATGCCACAAAAAAGGCATCGGCCAAAGGGCTTGCACCCAGCAGGCGTGCAATAAAAATATCACGCACAAAGCCCAAGACACGCGAAAGCATACTCCAGCTTCCCACTTTCGCGACACCTTTTAACACACTGGTAGATAGGGAATTTGACTTGTTTTGCTTCGAACTCATAATGCGCGACCCTTTTTGCGTAGCTTTATCGCTGATTTTTAAGTCGGCAAGCGTGCAGGGCAGAAAGTGGATTGCAATCACTCTGTGATTGTTCAGTTTTATCGATGTGTAATCGAAGGGGGTGATGTTGATATGCCAGGAGTAAGAGTCAATTCTGATGAACCAATCGAATTAGCGATTAAGCGTTTCCGTAAACAAGTGGAACGTGGTGGCGTGATTTCTGATTGTCGTCGTCGTGAATGCTATCAAAAGCCTTCGATTGCAAGAAAACACAAAGAAGCCGCAGCGCGTAAGCGTTTGATGAAGCGTTTACGTCGTGTTCGCATGCGTGAAAACCGCGAGTATTAAGTTCGATTTCATGCGATAAAGGATAAAGATGTCGTCTGAATCACTGATGTTACGCACTTGACCAAAAACCAGCGTCATTCCCGA
>CAYOTF010000185.1:0-4597 GCA_964406805.1 uncultured Zetaproteobacteria bacterium
CAACAACGCGCCACACCAAACTCTTTCGGGTTCATACCCTTGGCAATCGCATCTTCATTGCGTTTAACAATCAGATCCGCACCGACTTCCTTGCAGTAGTTATCACGAAATTCATACATTTCTTTAAATTTATAACCCGTATCCACGTGCAACAAGGAAAACGGTAACGGTGCCGGATAAAAAGCCTTGCGTGCCAAATGCAGCATCACACTCGAATCCTTACCCACCGAATACAGCATCACCGGATTACGGAATTCCGCCACCACTTCGCGGATAATATGAATCGATTCCGCTTCCAATGCTTTCAGCTGCGTCAGTTTATGTTTCGACCCTTCATGTTTCGATTCTTTACCTTCAGACATCAATATCTCCTACTTTTTTCATCGCAACCCATGCTCCCCATTATAGCAGACTTTCAAGAGCCGACCCCAAAACCGATCACCGGCCACCAGAACTGTGAAATCAGCACAAATAATAGCAGCGCCGACAACGACAATAAGCCGCCGAAGCGTAACATGGCCAAACGCTGCACAAAACCTGTACCATAAATCATCGCATTCGGCGGTGTACCCATGGGCAACATAAACGCAAAACCGGCCACAATACCTACAGCCAATGCAATCGTTAACGGATCAATACCAGCGGCAACCCCGACCGGAATCGCAATCGGTAACAATATCGCCACTGCCGCTGCATTGCTTACCCCTTCGGTCAGCAGCAAGGTTGCAATCGTCAATACAACGATCAACGCCACACCAGCTAAGCCTGCAGGAAACAACTGCGTCGCCAACCATGCTCCTGCTCCGCTCACACTCAATGCCGAACCCACCGCAATAGCACCACCATACATCAGCACCACACTCCAGCTCACGTGGCGTTCTATTTCATCCCAAGATACCAAACGCAGCGCAAACATCGTCGCCACGCTGATCAAAGCAATCGAAGCCAAGGATGCGGCATGACCGCCTAGCATCCATGCCACGACAGTCAGCAACAACAAGCCCCCCATCAACCAGCCTCGCGGCTCCAGGTTGCCGATCTCCAACTGACGACGTTCCACACACTGGCGCGCCCGCGCAATATTCACACCATCAAACGGTGTCACCAGCAACAGAATAACTGCAGCCAACAGCAGCATCAATATTACTAATGGAGCAGCAGCCAACGTCCAGTCCATAAACGTAAACGATTGGCCAGTAATCTCCTGCACCATACCGAGCGCCAACGGGCCACGCGCGCCGCCGAGTAAGGTCATCACACCACCAATGATCGAGCCCCAAGCCACTGCAAAAAATAACGACTGAGCATAACGATCACCCATCTTCAAATCCAAACTGCGCACAATTTCCCAGACTATCGGTAGAAACACCGCTGCCACCGCATGTTCGGGCATCACAAAGGCCATCACCGCAGGCAAAAACAACAAGGCCAACAACAACTGCTTTGGCCCTGAACCCACCCGATCAATCAGAGCCAGCGCCATGTGTTCCGATAAACCAGTCACCCGGGCACCAGCTGCCAGTATAAATGCGCCCAAGATGAAAAATACCGCCGATGAGCCGAACATGGCATACGCATCGGAGGCCGGCAACACACCGGTTAGGGGCAACAAAGCCAGTCCCAATAACGATGTCACCGCCAAAGGGATCAATGCACTGATCCACAACGCAAGGCAAAACAGAAAGATCAATAACGCATGCCATCCGTGTTCGCTCAAGCCAACAGGAATATCCTGTGCCCCAGCCCACAACGCCAGCACTGTCAATAATGTCAGCGCAAAAAATGGAATACCTTCTTTGGCCAACAGCCAATGCAGCGAGCTATGCCGGGCACGTTGATAATTAGCATCGACTTTACCATTGGAAAGCAAATAACGGCGCAAGCCATCCAGCCAACCGGACAAATGTCTGCCCATATTCGAGGTGACAACCTGCTCTTGCAAATACGGTTCTTTACCAATCAACAAACCGCTTTCCATGGGTGTTAATACGCGTCCCATAGCGCGTAAACGGTGCATCGGCATGCCGGAATGTTCAAGCAATTCATATTGAACCAGCAAGGCATGCTCCACATCATCCAGACTCGGCAAAGGGCAATCACTGAGGGCAGTGCCAGGCAAAGGGCGAAAGGGCAGCAGCATCGGCACAATGTCTTGCTCAACGAGTGTTTTCATGCCCGTAACAGTCGATTCGAGCGATTCAAGCCCGACAATCAAGTGGCTCACCACAGCACCGGGGCGAAAAATTGAGCGCGCATAAGCCAGGGCTTTATAAATCGCCTCCTGCCCTCCAATCATCTGTTTACCCGGGCACACTTGTACAAAACGCTCCGCATCATGAATCTCAAGGTTGCAGACAAAGATATCGAGACCGGCTTCATACAGCTCATCAATCACCTGCAAATCCGAAGGTGCCACCGTCTCCAGCGCAATCTGCCGGTGCCCCAAATGTTTGCGCAAAAGAGCAATCACCGGTACCAAACGACGCAGTCCCACATCATCGGATGGTGAATAACCATTGTACAAATACACCGTATCCACTTCACGTTCCGCCAATGCTGCACGCACAGTTTCCACCAACTCCAAGGGATCGCGCAAGGGTGGCACCGGCTCGTTCATCATCGAATCGTACTGACAATACTGGCACGCATTGCCCGGCTGACTGAAAAAGCCACAGCCCATAAACGGGTGTAGCATCAACAAGCGATCATGCAAGGCTGAAAAACTACCCATACGCGCACCGCTGCGTGTGTTTTTCTGATAAAACACAGGCGCAGGCAACAAGGTAACCTGCTCCAGTTCACCACCACAATGCAATAGATCCTGATCACCATCTCGAGTCAGCGAAAAGCTGCTTTTCTGCGTATAAGGCTGACCGACTGGCACAGTGCACAACACGCCACTGGGCAGTCTGATATCCAGCACCGTCTCAATCGCATTGGCCTGCGACACCCAAAGGGATGCTTGATCCAAGCCTTCCGGCAAGGCCACACCACGGCTTACCAAGGATAACTTGGTACGCCCAGAATTGGCGAATGGATGCAGATCAGTGCTGGCAATCATTGGCTTAAAAAGTAGCTAACCTAGATCGACGACATCTTCTCAACCCGGATTTTCCACTGGCTATCCGAAATTTTATCTTTCGTATGCACCTTCTGCCCCTGCTCTTCGAGCGACAACGGTACATTTTCAATCGGCGCACCATCATCGAGAATCACATCAAGCAAGGCACCAATCGGCAACATGGATAACTTGATCTTGGTTTTCACAAAGTTCATCGGGCAAGCCACACCGGAGAGATCAAGCAATACTGCCTCATCCGATGCGCTTGTTTCCACAGCAGTCTTTGAAGGCTCTTCAACTGCCGGCTCTGCGGCTTCGATCACTTCTGGCACCGCCGCAAAGCGTTTTTCAGCCACAGCCAGCCAGGCTGACTGGACATCGCGCAGCTTCGTCACACCGGCACCCGGATCAGCCAAATCAATATTCATAGCCGCAGCCTGCACTGCATTAAAACCAGCCATCACATCGGCATCTGCACCTGCATTGGCAATCAACAGGCCGAATACCTCGCTGTCATCTGCCGGTGCTTCGCCGAATGCAACAAGGAACGCACGCGCAGCGGAAATGGCCGAACGGCGCAAAGCCATCTGTGCTTCCGGCCAGAACAGCGCATCAATATGCGCGCGCGCAATCAACAGCTCGTATTCAGCTTCCGAAATCAGTGCGTCAGACATGGAGAGTACCGCACCAGCACATTCACCCTTCTTGTTACCCTTGGTGTTGAATGCTTCGTTTTCGCTCCAGTCGTAGATCAAGCCTTCGACTTCACCGGCATCGGCTTTGAATGGTGCCAGAATCGCCGAAATTCCCTCTTTACCCAAACGCGTTGCCCAGCCGTGCATGGATTCATCCGCTTCACGGCCTGCTTTGTACGCCTTCAACACCGTAATGCCCGCTTCCGGTGCATATTTGGCTGGCACAGGATCGGTCGCAAAGGCCAACGGTGATCCACCCACGCCGGAACCACCGATATGCAATTGATAATGCGGTACAGCTTGAGCCGCCACTTTTTTGGCCATGCCGTGGAAACCCAGATCGGCAATATGATGACGACCACAGGAATGCTGGCAGCCGGATGCTTTGACTGTAATACCAGCCAGCGTCGCATCTTTTTTCAATTCTGCCATCAAGGGCTGCAAGGCGGCAGCCAGACCGCGACTGGAGGTGATGCCCAAACGGCAGGTTTCAGTACCCGGACAGGCCGTTACATCGGCAATACCACGCGCGTATTCAGCCGTTAAACCGGCATCAGCCAGTGCTTTCAACAACGCATCGACATTGGCTGCATCGACATCGGCAATCACAACACCCTGCTCGGTGGTCACACTCAACGCATCAGTACCTGCAGCACGCGCTGCATCTGCAAGCGCATGGCATTGCGCCGGCGTTAAATCACCACGGAACAAGTTGAGTAGAACTGCGCGCTTGCCATTATGCTGCTCCACAACACCCGAATCCGAATGTGGCAAACCGGCAGTTGGAATCCGCCATCCGGCTTCAGGATATCCCGTATCATCCACATGCGTGGATTCAATC
>CAYOTF010000186.1:0-4592 GCA_964406805.1 uncultured Zetaproteobacteria bacterium
CATCGGGTTTGGCTTCGAGTGCAGGCTCGAATGCGGGAGCATTGATTTATGGTGTGGAGCCGGACAAAGAGCGGAAGATCAGTCGTTTGGCTAGTTTTATAACGACGGGTTCATGGTTGAAAGATGGCGATGTGCGGACTGCAGTGCTCGGTGATGTGCTGGCGGATCGTTTGAATGTGGGTCTTGGTGATAAGCTGGTATTGATGGCGGCGGTACCGGGCGGTGATATTGCATCGGAAGTGTTTCGGGTTTCGGGCTTGTTGCATTCCGGTGTGATGGAAGTCGATGATTTGATTGTCATTGTTCCGATTGCAACAGCTCAGCATTGGTTGGGCATGGGTGATGCGGTGACCGATATTGTGATTCGTGCTAGCAGTTTTGAACAGGTAAGCGCCTTGGCGAATGCGCTGAAGGGCGATTTAAAAGGCCAGGGTTTTGAGATTTTACGCTGGAGCGATATTGATCCGATGGCGCAGCAATGGGCTGATTTTGCCGATGCTTACACGTGGGTGGTGTTGCTGATCGTGATTATCGTAGTGCTGGTCGAAGTGCTCAATACGATGCTGATGAGCATGCATGAGCGGGTACGTGAGTTTGGTCTGATGGGGGCGTTGGGTGTGACTCCGGTACAGGTGTTTGCCATGGTGGTGTGGGAAACTGTGATTCTAGTGTTGATTGGTGGTGTGATAGGTTTTGCTCTCGGGAGTGGTTTATCACTGTGGTATGGGGAATACGGCATTGATTTATCGCAGTTTGCGATTGCTTTTTCATTCATGTACATGGATCCGGTTGTGCATCCGCTACTGCAATGGGACAGCGTGTTGCGCATCCTGGGGGCAGCTATTGTGGGAGCGATGATTGCTGGCCTGATTCCAGCTTGGAAAGCCTCAAAACTGGAACCAGCCAGTGCGCTCAGGGAGTTGTGATGGTGGCTGTTGATATGAATACATTGAGAGCGGAAGCGTTGATTTCAGCAACCGGTCTGAAACGTTTTTATGAAAGTGGTGAAATGAAAGTGGCTGCACTTGATGGTGTCGATTTGAAGGTGGAGCGCGGGGCTTATGTGGTTTTGGCGGGGCGTTCGGGATCGGGTAAAACGACGTTGTTGAATATGCTCGGAGGTCTCGATCGCCCCGATGCAGGTCAGCTTGCTATTGCGGGCAACGATATGCTGGCCATGACTGCTTCTGAGCGGGCGCGGTTTCGTTTGCATCATCTGGGTTTTGTGTTTCAGTCGTACAATTTGATTCGGGTATTGAATGCGCGGGAAAATGTCGCTTATGTTTTGCAATTGCAGGGCATGGCTCGCAGGCAGCGTTTTGAGTTGGCCGATGCATGGTTGGAGGAAGTTGGCTTGCAGGGCTTTGAGCAGCGGCGACCGGATCAAATGTCCGGTGGTCAACAGCAGCGGGTGGCCGTAGCCAGGGCTTTGGCATCGAGTCCGGATTTGGTATTGGCCGATGAGCCGACGGCGAATCTGGATTCGCATACCGGTGAAGCATTGATGGCCTTGATGCGCAGGCTTAATGAGGAAAAGGGTATGACCTTTGTGATTGCTTCGCATGATCCGGCGGTGATTGCTTCAGCTCGCACACTGGTGCAGATGCAGGATGGGCGCATCGAATCTGGCTCAGCAGTGTGAAATCCTGTATTGGATTGGCGCTAGTTTTACTCGTCTGCTTGCTGAGTGAAGTGGCAATAGCTGCCGAATTTTCCGGCCAACATACTAATCTATTCTTTCAAACTCGAAACAGTTTAGGTCAAAACAAAATAACCGATTTGAATCGCTTGCGTTTAAAATTGGACGATGAATGGCATGGTAAACGCGGCTCGCTACGCATTCACGTGGCTTACGATCATGAGTTGTTGTGGGGTGGCATGGTCGCTGATCCGCTTGTGCATGCCGCTTTGCAGCGTCCCGATGCCACCTGGCTGGATGCCAGCGCTACATTGTCGCGGCGTTCACAGCTTGATTGGCAACATAAGCTGTATCGTGGCTGGGCAGCCTATGATGCGGGTGATTTCAGTATCAAAGCCGGCCGCCAGCGTATTGCCTGGGGATCCGGACGTATCTGGAATCCGACCGATCGCTTTAATCCGGTGCAGCCGACAGCACTGGAACTGGATCAAAAGCTGGGTGTGGATGCGGCTCTGCTGCAATGGAATTATTCGGGCAACGGTGCTGTGTTGGTCGTGGCTGCACCGGCGCGGCCGGCTTATGCTGTTTCACGCAAATCTGCTTTGCGTTGGCAGGATACATGGGGTGAATTTGATGTGGCGGTGATGCTCGGGCGCATCGGAGGCGACGATATATTTGGCCTTGATCTGACCGGTAATTTGGCCGATGCCGGTGTGCGTCTGGAATGGATGCAGGCAAAAAATGCAGCTGAGGGCAGTTATGGCCAGCTCTCTACAGGCATGGATTACACATGGAATAATAGCTGGTTTCCGAGTGGTTTATATACCGCCATTGAATATTTTTATAATGGTGCGGCAGGAGGGGCGAGTCGGGGATTATTGAATCTTGATCGGCTGAATAGTCGCTCGAGGCACTTGCTTGGCGGGCAACTGGCTTATGATCTTACACCGCTGTGGCGTATTGAAATGCTGATGATTGCGGATTTGCAGCATCCGGGCTGGTTTGTTGTGCCTGCACTAACATGGTCGTTGGCCGAGGATGTTGACGTGCAATGCTTTGCTCAGCTGCCACTGGGCGGGGGGCTGAGTGAGTTTGCCCGTTTCGAGTCGCTTTATGCGCTCCGGCTTGATTGGTATTTTTAGGGTGTTTTTAGTGATCGGGGTAGTGCAAGGGATCCGACAGACCAAGTTCTGCGAAGCCTTGTCGTCTGAAATAACAGGAATCACAATGGCCGCAGGGTAAACCACCGGCCAGCGGATCATAGCAGGAGCGGGTTAATGCATAATCAAGCCCGTGTTTGAGGCCGAGTGAAATGATCTCGGATTTTTTTAAACTGATTAACGGCGTGGCAATTTCCAGTTCACCACCTTCACTGCCGGCTTTGGTGCCAAGCAGTGCTGCACGCACAAAGGCATGCATGAATTCAGGCCGGCAATCTGGATAACCGGAATAATCCACTACATTGGCACCAATCACTAATCGGGTGGCTTGTACGGTTTCAGCGAGCCCTGCGGCAAGTGAAAGGAAGATAAGATTGCGAGCCGGCACATAGGTGCTGGGGATGGCATCGGTATCTGCACCATCTTTGGGTACAGGGATATCGGATGTGAGGGAGGAATGGCCAATGCTGCGTAAATCAACCGTGATGGTGCGGTGATCGGTGATGCCAAAGGATGCTGCAACGTTTGCAGATGCTTGCAGTTCAATGCGGTGGCGCTGGCCATAATCAAAGGCGACGGTATGGCAGTCCCAAGCCTGTTGTTTGATTGCCCATGCCAGGGCAGTGCTGGAATCCAGGCCGCCGGAAAGCAGCACAACGGCTTTATGTGTTGCTGAGCTCATTGGTTATACTCCTTCGGCCTTTGAGCCCCAGATGACTTTATGCATCTGCATCTGCATGCGGGCTGGCAATCCATCGTGCAGCAGCCATGCGCATAAGTCTGCTGCCGAGATGTCGCCCCAGGCCGGTGATAATAATACCGGTACATCAGCGAGCCCGAGCTTGTGTTCGAGAATAAAATTACGTGCCCATTCATAATCCCGGCGATCGGTGAGTACCAGTTTGATTTCATCACCTGCGCTTAAATAGTTGAGATTGGCGAGGTGATTGCGCTCCACTTCACCGCTACCCGGTGTCTTTATATCGACAATACGGCGAATTCCAGCCGGTACGTTGTGCACCGGATAAGCACCGGATGTTTCCAGTTGTACAAAACAATCGAGTTCGGATAAACGTTTGAGCAATGCAATACAGTGACGCTGTGCTAACGGTTCACCACCGGTAACGAGCACCAAAGGCCGGTGTTGTTTGATTACATGCTGGACGATGCTTTCGATATCCATCAGCGCACCGCTATCGGTAGGAATCGCTTTGGGTGTGTCGCAATAGGTGCAGTTCAGCGGACAGCCTGCCAGACGAATGAAGGTGCACGGTAGCCCTGCTAATGTGCTTTCACCCTGAATGCTGTCGTAGATTTCAAAAATGCGCAGGCGTTGTGGCGAAGCTGTTATTGCTGATTCTCCAGAGCATTGTTCGAGTTGGCTGGTAAGTTGGATAACGCAGCGCGAGCTTGTTCGGCAAGGCTGGAATCGGTGTGATCCTGGATCAGGCGTTGGTAGTAGGCTTGGGCTGCCGAATAATGATTTTGACTTTGGCTGAGCTGCCCCAGCTTAAGCAATGCGGCGGCATGTTTGACACTGTTGGCATAATGATCAGCAACGTATTTAAAGGCGTTGAGCGCTTTGTTGTTATCGCCCTGTGCCAAGCGGGTTTCACCGAGCCAGTACCAGGCTTGATCGGTATATTCACCCTTGGGATAGAGATCCAGCTGTTTGTTGAAAGCAATCGATGCTTCATCAAAACGACCGCTTTTTAGCGCCAGATAGGCTGCGGTATAAGCATTTTTCTCGGCTTCTGCTAATGCTGCCAAATCCACTTTAGGTGTGACAGGAA
>CAYOTF010000187.1:0-4530 GCA_964406805.1 uncultured Zetaproteobacteria bacterium
GTCATCCGAGTGTCATCCGAGTGTCATCCGAGTGTCATCCGAATGTCATCCGAATGTCATATGACACTGATCTAATCCGCCCCCATAACTCAAAGGGGATTACAATGAATAAAAAAATAACGACTGTCATATTACTTCTAATGTCGGCATCAGGCCTTTCGTCCTGTGGTTCAAATGGAGGGTCGACTGCAATTGCTGCGCCTGTGCCTGTGATACCACAATTTAATGTGCATCAAGCTCAGGATGTGACGTTATTCGCCGGTGGAACAATCCGCGTGCCACTTGATATTGCATTTGGAAGTGCTGCATTTCATTTGAGTACAGACCCTGCCAATATTGTCTATACCATGACAGACCGTGGTCCTAATATTAAATGTAAAGATTCATTCAAAGTGTTCGGGGCTGCATTAGGCTTTTGTCCAAATGGAAACAAAATCTTTCCCGTACCTTCTTTTTCCCCTTCTATTTCCAAATGGAGAATGGATCACACTGGCGTAACTTTGCTGGAAACGATCAAAATGAAAGATACGCTCGGCAACCCGATTTCCGGCTTGTCCAATCCGACCAGCGTATTTTTACCGACTGAAGCCAATTATGACAAGAACGGTAATCTTCTAGCCGGTGATCCCAATGGACTGGATCCAGAAGCCTTTGTGAAAATGAAAGATGGCACTTTCTGGGTGGGTGAAGAATACGGTCCGAGCATCCTGCATCTATCAGCCACAGGTCGGGTTCTTGAGCGTCTTGTGCCTGCTGGCGTAGAAGTGCAACTCGCTGCTGCCACGTATACTGTAGTCGGTTCTCTGCCTGCAATTTTAAGCAAGAGGAAGTTAAATCGCGGCATTGAAGATATTGCGATTTCGCCCAATGAACAGTTTCTCTATTTTCTGATGCAAAGCCCATTGGCCAACCCGACAGTTGCAGACTACAAAACATCACGAAATGTGCGCTTGTTCAAGTTCGATCTGGCAACCAAAACCGTTGTTGCCGAATATGTGTATCAACTGGATTTACCTACCACATTCACAGCTGATGCAACAACGGCTCAAAGTAAAGTTAAGCTGAGTGAAATGGTCGCCACAGGCTTGGATCAACTGATTGTGCTGGAGCGCGTCAGCAAAACCACCAAATTATTTCGCGTTAATCTGGCCGGTGCAACCAATATCCTAGGAACGGCATGGGATACAATCGGAACGCTACCATCGCTGGAGCAATCCAACCTGGTAACCGCCGGTATCGCCACGGTTTCCAAAACGTTGGCCATGGATTCCGCTGTTGACTATCCCGGCTTGTTACCTAAAAAAGTGGAAGGCATCGGGCTGCTAAATAATAATGAGCTGATGTTGATCAACGATAACGATTTTGGAATTTTTGGCGGCCCTACGCAAATCACCATTATTCCGGCCATACCGTAATGTTTTTCTGAACACCTGTTGTCATCATCGGTCTCGCTGCAAGGCGAGGCCGATTTTTTTTGCAATATTATAAACGAAATGCCTAACGGTGCCAGGCTTTTGTATTTTGATATTGAGTACGCTGGCGAACTGAATGCTCTCTGTAAATCATGCCTAGCACCGTCATTCTTTAGCAATGGTGTTTCTCTAATCAAAAAGAGTATGATCCCGCCTGCTTGCCAAAGCAGGCATACGAAGCTGAAACATCGAGAGGGAATCGGACAATGAAATTAGCAATGATTGGCCTAGGCCGCATGGGCGGCAATATGGTAAAACGTTTAATGCAAGGTGATCATGAAGTGGTTGCCTATGATGTCGATGCAGCTCCCGGTATCGCCCTGGCTGAAGAGTTTGACGCTGTAACTACAGCCAGCAGCCTAGCCGATGTGATTGCACAATTACCGACACCACGTGTGATTTGGGTGATGGTGCCGCATCAGTTTGTCGATGGCAGCATTGAAAACCTGCTGGCCGCAGGGCTGGAAGCGGGTGATTTAATTATTGATGGCGGCAACTCCAACTACAAAGAGGGTCAGCGCCGTGGTGCTGAACTGGCTGAGAAAGGTGTGTTGTTTGCTGATTGCGGTACATCGGGTGGAGTGTGGGGCTTGCAAAACGGTTATTCGTTAATGATTGGTGGCGAACAGCAGGCCGTTGATCTGATTGCACCTGCTCTGACTACGCTGGCATCGGATCATGGCAAAGGCTGGGGTCGCATGGGGCCAGTCGGTTCAGGGCACTTTGTCAAAATGGTTCATAACGGTATGGAATACGGCATGATGCAAGCCTTTGCCGAAGGCTTTGAACTGATGAAAGCCAAGGATGAATTTGATCTGGATATGCATCAGATCTCGCGTGTTTGGCAGCATGGTTCTGTGGTTTCATCATGGTTGCTCGATCTCACCGGCGATGCGCTGGAGCAAGATGGTGATTTATCTTCCTTGTCCGACTGGATGGATGATTCCGGCGAAGGCCGTTGGACAGCCAATGAAGCCATTGACTTGGGCATCCCGACACCGGTGATGACGCTGGCTTTGCAGATGCGTTTCCGTAGCCGTCAAACAGATGCCTTTGCAGGCAAGATTGTAAACGCCCAACGTGCAGGCTTTGGTGGTCATGCCATCAAAGCGGCGGATAAATAGGCTGATTCGGAGTAACAGGTTCAAGAGTATTCACCACAGAGTGCGCGAAGTTACGCAGAGTAAAGACAAAAGCTAAGCATTGTTTTCTTTGCGTACTTCGCGATAAATGAATGTCATTCTCAGATTGAGAGCCGTAGCGCGAGGTGATGCGCTCTTGAATAAAAAATGATAAATCTATTATTCATTCGTTGGGTTTTCGCAACGCGACATAAGCCACTATACAGCACGATGACAACATAAAAAATAACTATTTAGATTATCGGAGACAACCGCATGGCCAGAGATGATAAGTTTGCTTCCATTATTGGCAGTGAACAAGCTGAACCCGCCAATATTGTTATATTTGGTGCTTCCGGCGACTTAACCAAACGAAAATTATTGCCAGCCCTGGCACACATGCACCGCTGGAATTTACTCGGCCCTCATTCACGTATTATTGGTTCAGTGCGTGAGGACTGGAACAAATCGCACTGGGTCAATTATGTGCACGATCAGTTGTTACAATATTTCCCCGATGCCATTCTCAACCCGCGTTCGTGGATGCGCATTGCCGATAAACTGGATGTGGTCAATGGTGATCTGGCTGATCCTGAAATGTATCAACGCCTGGCCAAGGTGCTGCACAGCGAAAACGGTAAGACAAACGCCCTGTTTTATTTGGCTATTCCACCCTCATGGTATGAGACCGTGACCAAAAACCTCAAAGAGGCAGGGCTTGCTGATGAATCCGAAGGTTTTCGTCGTATCGTGGTAGAAAAACCCTTCGGCATGGATTTGGCCAGTGCGCAGCATTTAAACGCATCGCTGCAACAGTATTTTGATGAATCACAGATTTATCGTATTGATCATTATCTGGGTAAAGAATCGGTGCAGAATCTGATGGTATTTCGTTTCGCCAATTCTGTTTTGGAACCCTTGTGGAATCGCAATTATATTGATCATGTGCAAATCTCTGTGTCGGAATCATTAGGCATCGGTTACCGCGCCGGTTATTATGATACGTCCGGTGCATTGAAAGATATGATTCAAAGCCATTTGTTGCAGGTCTTAACCCTGGTCGCCATGGAAGCACCGCTTACACTTGATGCCGATGATGTGCGTGATGAAAAGCTGAAAGTCTTGCGTGCCATGCGCACCATTAAGCCCGAAGAGATCGACCAGATCGCTGTGCGGGCACAATATTCAGCGGGTAAGGCTGATGGTGTCGAGATACCGGCCTACCGCGATGAAGATGGCGTGGCTGATGATTCATGCACCGAAACCTTTGCCGCTGTGAAATTTCATGTCGATAACTGGCGCTGGCAGGGGGTACCGTTTTTATTACGCACCGGCAAAGCATTGCCGGATCGGGTATCTGAAATCTGTATTCGTTTCAAAGCACCACCGCAACACTTGTTTGATCTGCATGCAGGTAATGTACTCAACAATGAACTGATCTTTCGCCTGCAGCCGGATGAGGGCATGTTACTTTCCATGACCGCCAAACAGCCGGGGCTGTCCACCGATTTGCGCGCTGTGCAGCTTGATGCCAGCTATGGCATGGCAGGCTCCGGCATGCCGGAAGCCTATGAAACATTATTCCATGATGTATTGCTCGGTGAAGCTGGTTTGTTCTCGCGCGGCGACGAAGTAGAAGAATCATGGCGTATTGTTGAACCGATCATGCAGGCCTGGGCTGAACAAACAGGCATTGCCACCTATCCGGCCGGCAGCATGGATATTCCCGGTATGGACGACCTCATAGATGAGTGTGAAGGCGAATGGCGTGATTTAAGCTCAACAAACGGGTGATGCCTGAATAACAGGTTCAAAACCTTGCACCGCAGAGTACGCAGAGTTACGCAGAGGAAAGACAAAATCTAGACATGCTTTTCTTTGCGCTCCTTTGCACACTGAAAGTAACACGGTAAAATGTGTTAAATTTAATGTGTTAA
>CAYOTF010000188.1:0-4504 GCA_964406805.1 uncultured Zetaproteobacteria bacterium
GCTTCCGGCTTTTTCATGTCGCCACGTGGCAACGTATAATCTGCACATTGCTCATAAAGCGGATAACGCAGCTCAGCCAGCGCTTGCAGATTTTTTAACGTCTCACCGGCAGCAATCAATGGCCGGTTACTATCACCGTCAATGCGCTCTGCTAAAAAATCCGGACTGGCTTTCAACCAAATGACCGGCGGATGCTGCTTTAACAATCCCCTGTTTTTCTCGGCCATCACGATGCCGCCACCGGTAGCAATCACTGCATCGTTGCCCAACACCTCTTGCAATGCCTGACTTTCCAACTGGCGAAAAAAAGATTCACCGTCCTGCTCAAAAATCAGGGGAATAGAGCGCCCTGCTTTCTGCACAATATAATCATCCAGATCAATCAACGGCAAGCTGAGACAAACAGCCAAGCGCCGTCCGATACTGCTTTTTCCCGAGCCCATCAAACCGATTAATATCGGATTAATCTGTCTCCGATGTTCCATTGTATGATGCATAGTCACCCCTCATGTGGACATCATACAGAAACAGAATCCGACTGCATGTGTATTTATTCACCCCGCCATACGTCAAACACATTCCGTGGGTGGAGTCGGCCTCTGTTTCTGGCTATGCTTCGCCCCCAAATGACAATGAGGCATAATTATGGATATTGATGTAAAAAAAGTGGCAATGTTATCGCGCATTCGCCTGACCAACGATGAGGCGGCTGAGCTTGGCCCCCAACTGGCCAGTATTATTGATTATATTGAGCAACTGAGCGAAGTGGATACCGATGGTATCGAGCCAACCGCCCACCCGCATGATGCGGCCATGCCGCTGCGCGCCAATGTTGTCAGCAATACAAATCGTCGGGATGAGCTGCAAGCCTCTGCCCCCAAACTGGAATCCGGCCTCTATGTTGTGCCGAAGGTGATCGAATAATGATGCCATATTCTTCATTATCGGACATTCAAACACGTTTAAACAACGCTGAAACCACAGCCGTCGAAGTCGCCCAGCTTTATCTGAATCGCATCGCGGCATTCAATGATCAGCTCAATGCTTTTGTACACATTGATCCCAAACACGTCTTGGCGCAAGAGCAGGCATCCGATGCCTACAGAGCTGAACACGGTGCGCGCTCACTCGAAGGCTTGCCAATTGCAGTCAAAGACATTTTCTGCACCGAGGATGGCCCGACCCGCTGCTGTTCCAATATTCTCAATGATTTTCATGCCCCTTACGATGCGCATGTGATCAGCCAATTGAAACTGGCCGGTGCTGTCCTGGTCGGCAAAACCAATATGGATGAATTTGCCATGGGTTCATCGACTGAAACATCAGCCTTTGGCCCGTGCCGCAACCCTTGGGACACCGATCGTATTCCGGGCGGCTCATCCGGCGGCTCTGCAACAGCAGTTGCTGCAGCTCTCACACCTGCTGCTTTGGGCACCGATACAGGCGGCTCCATTCGCCAACCTGCAGCACTGACCGGTATTACCGGTTTAAAACCCACTTATGGCCGCGTTTCACGGCGTGGTATTATTGCTTTTGCCTCCTCCCTCGATCAGGCAGGGCCTATGACACGCACGGTTAAAGATGCCGCCATGATTACCGCTGCCATTGCCGGCCACGATGCTGGTGATGCCACATCGGTTGCCGATGCACCGGTCATCGATTGGCTGGGTGCATGCGAAACGCAGGACATGAAAGGCTTAAAAATCGGCAAACCAAAAGAATACTTTGTTGATGGCATGGATGCAGAAGTGCGCGCAACAGTCGAAGCAGCATTAAAACAATGCGAAGCACTCGGTGCAGAAATCATCGACATCAGCCTGCCACATACCAAATATGCTGTGGCAGCGTATTATGTCATCGCACCATCGGAGGCTTCAGCCAATCTGTCGCGTTATGACAGCGTGCGTTTCGGCCACCGCTGCGATGATCCGGAAGATCTGCTGGATATGTACACTCGCTCCCGCGATGAAGGTTTTGGTGCGGAAGTAAAACGTCGTATTTTGACCGGCGCATTCACGCTTTCATCGGGTTATTACGATGCCTATTATCTCAAAGCGCAAAAAGTGCGCACCCTGATTCAGCAGGATTTCACCAACGCCTTTGAGCAGGTGGATGTGATTGCCACGCCCACCTCCCCGATCCCTGCGTTTAAACTGGGTGAAAAGACCGATGATCCGTTGACCATGTATTTATCCGATATTTTCACCATCGCGGTCAATCTGGCCGGTTTACCCGGCCTTTCACAACCCTGTGGTTTTGCCGAGGATCTACCGGTCGGTCTGCAATGGATTGGGGCGGCATGGCGTGAAGATACTATACTTTCAGCCGCCGCAGCCTATGAACACGCTACCGACTGGAGCACCAAAACACCGGCCGGCTTTAATGGCAACGGAGATGCATCATGAGCTGGGAAACCGTTATCGGACTTGAAGTCCACTGCCAGATCAATACCGACACCAAGGCATTCTGTGGCTGCTCCACTGCCTTTGGTTCCGAACCGAATACCCAGACCTGCCCGATCTGTCTCGGCATGCCCGGTCAACTGCCTGTGCTCAACACCCTGGCTGTCGATAAAAGCATTTTGACAGGGCTTGCAATCAACGCTCGCATCAACCTGGAATCAAAATTTGATCGCAAGAATTACTTTTATCCCGATCTGCCCAAAGGTTATCAAATCACCCAGTTCACCGTGCCGATTGTTGAAGGCGGCCATATCGACATCGTCAGCAAAGCCGGCGAAAAGAAGCGCCTCGGCGTGACCCGCATCCACATGGAAGAAGATGCCGGAAAATCCATGCATGAAGGGCTCGATGCCGTATCCCATATCGATTTGAATCGCTCCGGTATTCCGTTGATGGAAATCGTATCGGAGCCGGATATGCGCTCCGCCGATGAAGCCATCGCCTATCTTAAACAGCTGCATCAGATTATTCGTTTCCTCGGTGTCTCTGGAGCGGATATGGAAAAAGGCCAGTTCCGCTGCGATGCCAATGTATCGGTGCGCCGCACAGGCGAGCCATTCGGCACACGCACCGAGATGAAAAACATGAACTCCTTTCGCTTCATCAAGCAGGCCATCGAATTTGAAGTGAACCGCCAAATTGAACTCATTGAAGATGGTGGTCAAGTGGTGCAGGAATCCCGCTTATGGGATTCGGTGAAATCAGAATCCCGCTCCATGCGCAGCAAAGAAGAAGCCCATGATTACCGCTACTTTCCGGAACCGGATCTACCACCTTTGCGTGTCTCACAAGCGCACGTCGATGCCATTCATGCCTCGATGCCTGAATTGCCCGGCCAACTGCGCCAGCGCTTTGAAACCGACTTTGGCCTCTCGCCCTACGATGCCGATGTATTAACCCAGACTCGCGCAACCGCCGACTGGTACGAATCGCTCGTTGCAGCGCATTCGGCCGATCCCAAGCGCTGCGCCAACTGGCTGGCCAATGAATTGTTGGGTCGCCTCAAAGAGGTGGGGAAATCTCTGGCTGATTCTCCTGTTTCCGCAGTGCGCCTGGCAGGGTTACTGGATCGCATTGGTGATAACACCATCAACGGTAAAAGCGCCAAAGATATTCTCGATGACATGATGACATCCGATGATAGTGCCGATGCAATCATTGAAGCCAAAGGCTTAAAGCAGGTCTCCGACAGCGGTGCGATTGATGCTATTATTGAAGCAGTCATGGCAGCCAATGCCGGCCAGGTTGTAGCCTATCGTGGTGGTAAAGATAAATTGATGGGCTTCTTTGTTGGCCAAGTCATGAAAGCATCACGTGGCAAAGCCAATCCGGCCATGGTCAACCAGCGTCTGAAAGCACTGCTCAACAGCTAAGTAAGTAACCATCGAATGACAACAGGGCGCTTGCGCAAGACTCTCATGGTCAGCGCTGCCCTGTTGGCTTTCACAAGCCTGTTGTGGCTACGCCTCGATGCAGATGCCTTAAATGCCAGCTTGATCAACAAATTGGGACAATTTTCAGACTCCAAACTGCAGGCTGAAAAAACGTCACTGAGTTTCATGCATGGCATGGGTTTAAGACTGGATCGGGTCACACTGGATCATGCTGATTTTCACATGCAGGCCAAGCATATCAATATCAGCATTGCCTTGCTGCCATTATTACTGGGTAAAACTGAAATCAAGGCCATCGATATTCATGATGGTGTATTTAAATTAAAGTCAGCCTCCTGGGCTTTAAATGCGACATCGATTGCTCATGCCCCAGTCGAGCGCATACACTTGCTACGCAGCCGCATTGAAGCCGCCGATGGCAGCACGCTGCTAAAGAATATGCAACTCGATCTCCGGGGGCTCGGCTCCAAGCATGAGACCTTATGGGAAATCGATGCCAGATCAGGCACGCAGATACTCAGCGGCCATGGTCGAATCTTGCTGCAGAACGGTGACATTGATTCCGGCTTTGGCAAACTAAAACTGGCCAATATGCCAGTGGCCAAGTTTCAATCCTTGGCACCTGCATCGTTGATGAACTGGATTGAA
>CAYOTF010000189.1:0-4497 GCA_964406805.1 uncultured Zetaproteobacteria bacterium
AAGTCGATTCGATTTATGGATTGGATGGCAACAAATCATAATACACAGATTGATTGGAGAGATAGGCCAAAGGTTGGCGATTCTACTCAGGGGACAAAGAATGGTGTGGCACTCGAATATATGATCGAGTTGGCTAATGCTTTAAAAATAGCGCCGTGGTTTTGCATGCCGACAAGGGCTAGTGATGCGTATGTAAGGCAGTTTGCGCGTATGGTTGCTCGCAAGCTTGATCCTTCGTTGAATGTGTATGTTGAGTATTCAAATGAGGTGTGGAATGCTGCTTTTCCTGCTCATAGATATGCCATTAAAATGGGGTTGAAGCTAAGGCTGGGGGAGAATAAGGAACAGGCGTTTTTGCATTATTATACGCACCGTAGTTTGCAAATGTTTAAAATTTGGAGAGATGAGTTTGGTGAATCCAATCGTTTAATCAGGGTGTTATCGAGCCAAGCTATGTTTCCCGAGAGAGGTAGAAAAATACTTGATTGGGAAGATGCATATAAGAAAGTCGATGCATTTGCTATAGCTCCATATTTTGAAGCCCGAAGCCTTAGAAACTTCCCCAAGGGTAAGCAAGTGCCAACAATGGATCAGGTTTTTAGCTTGCTTGATGAGGATATTGAAGCGAAGAAACATTTGTTTGCTGAATACTATAAAATGACCCAGTCTCGCCACTTGCAATTAATCACTTACGAGGGAGGGCAGCATCTCGTTGCGCGAAAGAACCCCGTGCTCAATGATTTATTTGCACAGATTAACAGACACCCGTATATGTATGAGTTATATAAAAGATACTTGGGCTATTGGTTTCAGAGTGGTGGTGGGCTGTTCATGAATTTTTCCTCTGTTATTCGTTCATCTAGGTATGGTCATTGGGGGGTGCTGGAATGGTATGATCAGAAAATCACACCGGATTCTAAGTATTCTGCTATAACAGATGTACTGTCTCAGCCGTGAGCCGAGTCAAGTGTTTGGAATAATCGTTCTATAAGACAATTGTCTCGAGTGTAGTTATTCAGCATGCTTACAAATTCAATGTGGCTGTTTAGATTATCGCTGATTTGCTCGAAGCTAAGGCCAGGGCGGAAAAACAAGCCTTGCAAGTATAAGTGAGTATTCACTAACACCGGCATTGGATAAATCAGCGGTGAGCTGAGTAGTTGCTCTCGGATTAGAAAAAGGAGAGACGAAGTGCGTGACAATTTATGTGTTAGTATAGCATCTTCGGGTGGAGTGGGTCTCTGATGATGGTCGCTTTGAATGTTCAAGCATTGTTTTTTATTTTATCAGCATATGGTTTGGCTACGATGCTTTTATATTTGATGTTTAAGCAAATGTTTTATTTGCGATGGGCTTTTGCATCAGCGGTTGTTACTGCAGTTGCTTTTTTAACGGGAAGCCCTTTGTTTGTGTTGGGTGTGATTTTTATGCTCGCTGGGCTAATTAGTCAATCAAAAGCTGTCGATAAACTGGCCGCTTATTTGCTGTTGCTTTCCTTACTCCCCATTACGTGGGGTGTGACGATTCCTGGGTTTTTTCCTGATATTTCTTTTTTGATGGATTTGAGACATCCATTGTTATTATCTTTCGTGATTATGCTTCCGCTATTGGTTGTTTTTTTACGCTCTGCTGGTAAACAATCATTTAAGCTGTCAGGGGAGTCTAAAGGGTTGGATGTCTTGGTGATGGTGTACTTTTTAATCCTGATGGTCATGAGTTTTCGTAATCCAACCATTACTTCAGGACTTCGGGGGATTGTAGAGACATTTTTATTTATCTTTTTACCTTATTTGATCTTCAGTCGGTTTATCAAAAAAACGGATGATTTTTTTGTAATATTTAGAGCTCTGATGTTTGCTGTGGTGTTGGTCGGGTTGGTGGGGGTTTTCTCAGAAGTTTTTAGTTGGAACTTCTATGGTGTGTTGAAAGATTCAATGTTACATGGTGCGTATAAACAGACGATGTTTCTTTTTCGACATGGGTTGTTAAGAATTGATGTGACGATGATGAGTCCGATTGCCTTGGGTTATTTTCTTGTCCTTGGGCTATTTTCCTTAACGGTTCTATCTGCTTGGTATGAAAAACGCAGCCTGTCATTTTCCTTTTTGGCTGTTTTACTGGTAGTGCCGCTAATATTTACCGTGTCTCGTGGTGCATGGCTGATGGGCGTTGTTTATGTGGCGTTGTTTTTCTTTTTTATTCAGCGAAAAGCTGGGTCTCAAGTGCTTCTTGCAATGTGTGCTGTTTTAGGTGGTGTTGCGCTTGTTATTCTGGGTGGGAGTGGTTTTTCTGATGATACCGGCACTTTTGACTTTAGGGCTCAATTGATTGATATATCAATGCAGGTTTTTTCTATGCACCCTTTGCTTGGTGATGTTAATTTTAGATCAAATCCACTTTTCGACCCTATCCGGCTGGGTGATGGATTTATTGATATTGTTAATACATATATTGTTGTTGTCTTGGAGAATGGTGTGATTATGTTGATACTTTTTGTGCTTATTCCGATATATTCCATGATACTCTTGCTGAAGAAAGCCAACTCACAGAAGGTGATTAAAAGCCCTGACGGATTGAAGATGCGCCGTGTTGGCGTGGGTTTGGCTGCTATTATTGCAGCTTCACTGTTAATGTTTGGAACAGTGAGCTCCGTTGGTTATATTCCGATATATTACTGGATATTAGTCGGTTTGACGGTTGCCTATTTGAATATGGTTGATAAATTGCAACAGGAACAGTCGTTAGGCGCTCCAGATGAATGAAAAAATTGATTTAAACAAGGTTGTCTTTGTTGTGGGCGCATTGCGTTCGGGCACTACATTGTTGCATTTGATGTTGCGACATGTTTCTGGGATCAATCATGTGGGGGAGTGGGACTTTCTCTTTGAGCATTATCCGGGTGGGGATAAAGAGGCTTATGATGTGGATCGCTATCGCGCATGGCTTATTACGAATAGACCTTTTTGCGCAATGGACTTGGTAATTAATAAGACTTTGAGTCATGAAGATTTACTCGTCGATTTTGTGAGGCAGCGAGAAAAGCCGGGGCAGTTGATTGTTATTAATGTACATCGGAATTTTCATTTGATTCCTGCTTTGTTCCCAGGTGCAAAAATCATTCATTTATTGCGGGATCCACGTGATGTGGCCAGGTCATGCATTGCGATGGGATGGGCTGGAACCCCATACTGCGGGGTTGGGTTCTGGATGAAGAGTGAAGAGTCGTGGAGTGTGCTAGCGAAATCGTTGCATCATGATCAATATTTGCGAGTTACTTTTGAACAACTTATTGCCACGACTGATGATGTGATTGCGAAAATTTGTAACTATCTTAAGTTGCCTTTTGATTTGAATTATATCGAATATGCAGATCATAGTACTTACAGTAAACCGGATGTTTCCCTTATTGAACAGTGGAAAAGAAAAATGAGTTCACGAGACGTGCAATTGATAGAATATAAATTGGGTTCGTTGTTAGAGACTCGAGGTTATATTCGCAGCAAATATCCACAATTGCATTCGGTATCATACTTTACGCTGCTTAAGCTGGCGTTGGGTGATTGGATGTCGCAATATCACTTTGGCATCAGGCGATATGGAGTGGCGTTGTTTGTTGGTGAAAAGATTGCAAGACGATTGTTGTTAAGGTCATGGCATGTTCAGTTGGTGTTAAAAAAGAATGCCATTGATAGCAAAATTTTAAAATAGGTTATTCGAAGATGTTAGAGAAGCTGACGCTTGCAGTGATTATGATTAATTATAAAACGCCCAAGCTTGCCATCAATGCTGCCGACTCGCTTTTACCTGAGTTGAAGGGGATGAAGGCCAAAGTTATCATTGTTGATAATTGTTCTGGAGATAACTCTCTTCAAATGATTGCTGATTGGATTGAAGTGCATCGTTGCTCAACTCAGGTCGAGTTGCTGGAATCTCCCGGTAATTTGGGTTTTTCCGGTGGAAATAATTATGGCATTAAGGCTGTTGATGCAGATTATTATCTTCTGTTGAACAGTGATACAATCGTTCGGAAGGGGGCTGTTGGTAAATTGATGGATATGACTATGCAGTTTCCAGATGCCGGGTTGTTTAGTCCCAGACTGGAATGGGAGGATGGGCAGGCTCAGGAGAGTTGTTTTAACTTTCACCACCCTGTTTGTGAAATAATCCGTTCTGCATGCACAAGTGTTGTTGATGGGTTATTAAGAAGATATATGGTTACTTTTCCTGTTCGTGAAACAATTAGCCACCCGGAATGGACGAGCTTTGCTTGCGTGCTTGTAAAAAAACAGGTTTTTCTGGACATTGGTTTGATGGATGATGATTTTTTTATGTACTATGAGGATTCCGAGTTTTGTTGGCGAGCTAAAAAAGCAGGCTGGAGCATTGTGAATAACCCTGATGCCAGAGTTGTTCATTTGCGTGGTGGAAGCTCAAACGTGAAGAGTCAGGCAAAAATGCGCAAGCGGTTGCCTCGTTACTATTATGAATCAAGGACAA
>CAYOTF010000190.1:0-4434 GCA_964406805.1 uncultured Zetaproteobacteria bacterium
TGTTGATGCACTGACCATCAAGGATCATCTCGAACGCCGCGATGAACTGGCTTCTTGTGGCGGCGAAGCATACTTGGCCGAACTGGTCACTGCAGTCCCCACCTCTGCCAACGTCAAACACTATGCCAGCATTGTGCGCGAGCGTTATGTGCTGCGCGAATTACTCTCGGTCTGCAGCACTGTCTCCCAGGATGTGTATCAGGAGACTGGACGCGAAGTCAACGAACACCTCGATATCGCCGAAAAGAATATCCTGGCCATTGCTGAACAATTCAATCGCTCACGCCCTGCATTCAGCAAGATGAGCGACTTGATGATCGAAACCTATAGCGAGATTGAAAAACGCTATGCCTCAAAAAAGGTCGTTACCGGCATACCGACCGGCTTTAGCGATCTGGATGAAATGACTTCCGGCATGCAACGTGGCGATCTGATTATTATTGCAGGCCGTCCGAGTATGGGTAAAACTGCTTTCTCGATGAATCTGGCACAAAATGCCTCGATGCGCGGTGAAGATGACAACAATGGTGTCGTGGCGGTATTCTCGCTCGAAATGTCCACCCAGCAAATTGCTCTGCGTATGCTGGCCTGTGAAGCGCGAGTGGACATGTCCAACTTACGCACCGGTCGCTTTTCGGCTGAAGACTGGCGCAAGCTGGCTGCTGCCAGTGGTGCACTGGCTGAATCCAATATTTTTATTGATGACACTCCGGCTATTACCGTCATGGAATTGCGTTCCAAATGCCGCCGTCTCAAACGCGACAACAAGGGCATTGATCTGGTTCTGATCGATTACGTGCAGCTCATGAGCGGCCGCGCCGATTCCGATAACAGGGCTCAGGAACTATCCGAAATCACCCGTTCACTCAAAGGTTTAGCCAAAGAACTGCATGTGCCGGTGATTGCCCTCTCCCAGCTCAACCGTTCATTGGAGCAGCGCGCCGACAAACGCCCCATCATGTCCGATTTACGTGAATCCGGAGCCATCGAGCAAGATGCCGATGTGATCATGTTTATTTACCGTGATGAGGTGTACAATAAAAAGCCTGAAAATGAAGGTTTAGCTGAAATCATCGTAGCCAAACAACGTAATGGTCCGATTGGTGATACTAAACTCACCTTCGTACACAAATATACCCGCTTTGAAAATCATGCTTCCACAGGTTTTGACAACTAGGAAACAGCCTCAAAACACTCAACCTGTTGATCTTTTACCAGAACCAACCGCCATCATCCAAATCATCTTTGCAGCGTTTGATCTGGGCGGCATAACGCGAGGCTCGGCGTTTTACTTTTTTAGCCACTTTAATCAGCCATGGTTTTCGGTTGAATGTCTTGCGTTTCCAGCCGCCGTGGCCTTCATGGTAAGCCAGGTATTGGTTGTAGGCATCCCAACGCGAGATACCGAGTGTCTTGTGGGAGTAATTGCCATACCAGCCGATAAAATCGGTCGCATCATCAAAATCATCACGATCAGCCCCCCAGTTGCCGGTGGATTTCATGTACCAGTTCCATGTGCCATCCAGCACTTGTGCATAACCATAAGCGCTGGTCACTTGCCCCCACGGGATAAAACCCAGCAGGGTATCATCGGGTGCTAAAGCTTCGGACCTGAAGCGCGACTCCTGATGAATAATGGCCAGTTGCACATGCACTGGCACCCCCCACTTCTTAAATGAATCGTTGGCAGCTTCATACCAATCGTCTTTTTCCTGCAACATGGAACAGGCATCATTGATGTTTTTGGGTGGCCCGCTGGCACAAGCACTCAATACCAGCACAGACACACACAATAAAACGCGCCAGCAGCGCAGCACTACATCAATACCCGTTCAATGCCACCCTGTTTAATCTGCTGCACAAACTTCTTTTGCCAATCATCGCCATGCAGGTGTTTGGCCAGTTCAACCACGATATAATCCGCTTCGACTTCTGTTTCACCGTCCAGACGCGACAATCCCTGCAAGCAGGATGGACAAGAAGTCAGTATTTTTTGTTTGGCTTTACCCGGTAATTTCGCTTTGGCTATGGCCATCTGCTCTTCTTTGCGCATGCGGATTTTTCCGGCAATGGCTGGATGTGCCACCGCCAGTGTGCCCGCTTCACCGCAACACTCTTCCGACTTCACCGAATCAGAGCTGAGCAATGATTCAATCGCAGCATGCGAGCCATGGCGTTTCAATGGTGAATGGCACGGCACATGATACATGTACTCTACGCCTGAAACATTTTCAGCCTTGACCCCCTGCTCCATCAGATATTCATGAATATCAATTAACGGCGCGCCGGGGAACACCTGCTCCAGTTCATAACGCTCCAGTTGATCGTAACAGGTACCACAGGAAACAATCACCGCCTCAAAATCAAGATAGGACAAGGCATTCTTGATACGGTGAAACAGCACCCGATTATCATAGGTGATTTGATCGCCCTTTTTATGATCACCACCGGCTGTCGATGGGTAACCACAGCAAATATACGATGGCGGCAACACCACATTCACACCCAGATCAAACAACATCGCCTGCGTCGCCAGGCCAACTTGAGAAAACAAACGCTCTGAACCGCAACCGGGAAAATAAAACACCGCTCGACCATTGGCTTTGTTCGGATCACGCAGTACCGGAATCATATTTTTATCACGCGATTCAATGCCCAAGGTTTGGCGTGCCGTGCCAATCGGTAGCGATGGCAATGGCCGCTCAATAAAATTAATCACCTGCGCTTGCACACCGTCAAGATTACGGCTGGCCGCAGGCTTCTTCTGCACCAGCCCAGTCAAACGTGCGATTTTATTCAGCAGCCGGTGCCCTGCATAACCCCAGCGGATCACCGCTTCGCGCATAAAACGCACCGCATTCGGATTCTGCAAGATCAGAAATAGCATCGCTAATTTAGAGCCCAGGTTGATGCTCGCCTTACCCTTATCCTTGAGCAGCGCGCGCATGCTTTCCGTCACATCACCAAAATCAATATTCACCGGACATGGTGATTCGCACTTGTGACAAATGGTGCAGTGGTTGGCAATATCTTCCAAACCCTTGAACTGCTCAAACGAAATGCCGGAACCGGTCTGCGATTCATACAGCAGCGCTTCAATCATCGCACCGGTCGCCTGAATTTTATTGCGCGGGCTATACAACATATTGGCGCGCGGGAAATGGGTATTGCATACAGGCTTGCATTTACCGCAACGCAGACATGGCGAAATGGCTTCGGATAAATCGGTTAAATCAGCTGCTTCCAGAATCATCGATTCCATTTCCAACAATTTGAAACTGGGTGTGTAACTCAATTGCAAATCGGTATCGGGCAATAATTTACCGCGATTAAACAAGTGTTCAGGATCGACTCGGTTAAGATATTCCGCTGATTCTTCCAGAATGGCACGATCCATATACGCCAGCTTGGTGATACCGATACCATGCTCGCCAGAAATCACGCCGCCCAGCTCAACCGCCTTGGCCATCACCTTTTCCACCACCCGGTGAGCCTTTTTCATCATCAGATAATCGTTGGAATTGACCGGGATATTGGTGTGTACATTGCCATCACCGGCATGCATGTGGGTGGCCACCACGATGCGACTGGATAACACAGTTTTATGCGCCTGCTTGATGCCATCAATCAGCGCATCATGGCCGCGCAACATTTCACACAATGGCGTCTCGATTGTATCACGGTATGAAATACGCAAAGCGGCGCGTTGAATGACACGGAAGAGCGTCTCGGAGCGTTTATACTTAATGCCAGCAAGCAAGGGAGCTACGTTTTTAGCCGGTTCATCCAAGCCTTTAATCAGAGCACACCAGTTCTCACGAATCGATTCAATCAGGCTAATGCAATGATCGAGCTTTTCGCCCAAATAGGAGTCCCCATCCAGCGATAAATCACTGACTTCCAGACGATTACCACTGATGCGCTGCTTGGCATCGGCCAGATAAGCCGCAATCGATTCAATGGCTGCTTTTTTATTGAGAATAGAATTTTCGATATTCAGATGTTCAACATAATCGTTGTATTCCGACAAACGATCGAGTGGAATCACCACATCCTCATTGAGTTTGAACGCACGGGTATGTTTGGCAATCGCTGCCATGCGGCCACGATCACCCCAGAAACGTTTACGGTCTGCCGCTGAAGTGGCCACAAAGCCTTCACCATTACCATGCGATGCAATGCGACAAATATCCGCACATGCCCTGGCAACCGCATCGCCATCATCACCGGAGACATCAATCAACAGCACCACACGCGGCGCTTCACGGCGCGTGGACTTGGAAATATATTCAATCGCTTTGACATATTTTTCGTCAAAATGTTCTAGGCCTTCCAGATGCACACCATCGAGCGCATCGACATGATGTTTGATACCCACCATCGCCTTGGTGGCATCATCGAGTTGCTGGCCAAAAAACTCGCAGCACACCGTAC
>CAYOTF010000191.1:0-4174 GCA_964406805.1 uncultured Zetaproteobacteria bacterium
GATGAATGTGAGCTGCAGGCGGGAGAGGGTGCTGAAGGTATTGTGCGTTGCAAATATGTCGATGTATCTTCAGCTGAAGTGCGCGCCCATGCGGCCTTGGGTCGGCGGGTGAAGAAGTTGGCCATGAACTGGAATGAGCGTTTATCTTTTGTATTGCATGAGGATATGTCGGTGCATCGTTTGAAGTTTGATGCAGCAGTGCTGGATGAAGCGGGAGAATCTGGTGGTGATGAAATCAGTCGATTTGATGCCGATTTTACCATTATGGTGGCTGAACTTGCGGCGTTTATTCCTCAGTTACTGGCTACTTTGAATACTGAAGTCTGATAAAAAACGATGGCAGTATATGCGGTGGGTGATATTCAGGGCTGTTATAAGCCGCTGAGAAAACTACTTAGAAAAGTGAAGTTTGATGCAAAAAAAGACAAGCTGTGGTGTGTGGGTGATCTGGTGAATCGTGGTCCTGATTCTCTGAAAACATTACGTTTCCTTAAAGATCTAGGTGATGCATGTGTGTGTGTACTGGGCAATCATGATCTGCATTTGCTGGAGTTGGCTGCGGGTAACTCCAGCTATCGTAGCGATACACTCACACAAGTGATTGATGCCCCGGATTGCCCTGAATTGATCAGATGGTTGCGTCACCGCCCCATGATACATCACGATGCTGAATTGGGCTGGACCATGGTGCATGCAGGTCTGCATCCAAACTGGACATTAAAAAAAGCATTGAAGCGAGCCCGGAAAGTTGAGGTAAAATTGCGCGGCGCGCACTGGCATCAATTTTGCCAACAGTTGCACGATGTTAAATTTCCAGTTCGAGAGCCGGAAAAAACTGATCCCATGCGATTGATGTTCACCACGGCAGTGCTGACACGTGCCCGTTACTGTACTAATAATGGTCTATTCCAGTGGAATGTGCGCACAGCAGAGAGCAGTAGTCATCGAGATAAAGCATGGTTTTCGCACAAGGGTGCAAAATGGCAATCCGATACGCATGTGGTGTATGGTCATTGGGCGGCCAAAGGCTTGGTGACAGATCAACCGCATGTGCTCGGTTTGGATTCGGGCTGCGTATGGGGCAATGCCTTGACCTTGGCTAAATTGAAAAAAAGCGGCCAGTTCAGAATTGTCGCGCAAGCTTATCTATCCACGCCATTGAAAACAAAATGGCTATCGCGCATTAAGAAAATACTGTGGGCGAAGCGGGGCTAATTCAATACTGTCATGCTATTACCGCAAGCGATTAAAGATAACCTAAGATTTTTACTGATTGAAGTGAGTTCGCAGCAACAATATTTACAAACGTATTTTGAATATGAATCGGCCAGTATGATTGAACGCATTATGAGTCGCCGTGGCTATGCGCATAATTTGACCTTACGTATTCAGAACAGCTGTGCGGAACAGATGTCCCGGCAGTTCGATCCTGATAAATCTGATGTGGGCAAACAGCCAACCGATGCCATGTACATGCGCTCAGTGGCGACCATCGCGGCTGATCTGGAACGTATTTCCGATTTGTCGCGGGATTGTATTCAGCAGCTTAAATATCTGCGCGTATCACACAAACTGCATCTAGAAGACTACCTTCCTCTGTTATGTCTAGTGGCGAAAAGTGTTGATGTGATTGAAGATGCGTTGCTCAATAACGATACCGAACTGGCCTTGACGCTGGGGCGGCTGGTGACGCGTTTGGATGTTTGTTATCAACAGCTGTTGAAAAAAACGACCAAACAATTGAAACATCAGAAATACGCAGATGATCTGGTGACAGGCTTGTTTGTGGCTTACAGCATCAAACAGATGGGTGATATGTTGCTTAAGATCAGCGAAGCGATTATCTCCAGCAATCTCGGTCAGCCGATGGATATCCAGCGTTTGCACGCCTTGCAGGATACCGTCAGTGACTGGGCAGATGATGCTTCGATAGATGATGTGGAAATCAGAACAGTGGCAGAAACACGTTCGGGCAGTGCTATCTCATCGCTTAATTATACCGATAGCAATCAGGGCGAGCAGTTGGCTATTTTTAAAGATGGTGAGAAGCGCAAACTGAAAGAGGAGATGCAGGGGGTGAAGCGCTGGCATCATCTGTTTCCTGGTGTTGCACCACAGATTTTGCGCTATAAAAAAAAGGGCAATTCCGCCGCACTATTGATTGAACATTTGCAGGGTATGACGTTTGAACATGTGGTGTTGCATGAATCGCTGAAAACCATGACGGCATCCATGCACGCGCTGGCCGACACCCTTTATTCGGTATGGCATGAGACACGCAGAAAAAAGGCAGTGCCGGCTCGATTTGTAGCGCAAACACGCAAACGGCTGGCGGATGTCTATGCGATTCATCCGGATTTTCGCCAGCGTAATACGCGTGTGTGCGGCACGGCGGTCAGTAGTTTTGAGTCGCTATTGAAAATAGCGGAAAAAATCGAGAAGAAATTGCCGCCTCCTTTTAGCGTACTGATTCATGGCGATTTCAATGTCGATAATATTATCTATGATCCACAGCGCCAGCATATTCATTTTATTGACCTGCATCGTTCTACGCACATGGATTATGTCCAGGATGTATCGGTGTTGATGGTTTCATATTATCGCTTGCAGGTGTTGGATGTACCGATTCGCCGTAAAATTCGCAAGCAGGCGATTGATTTTTATCATGTCGCGCGGCGCTTTGCCGAAGCAGAAAAGGATTATAGTTTTGAGCTTCGCTTGGCCTTGGGGTTGGCACGCTCCTTTGTGACTTCAACACGATTTATTATGGATCGAGCGATGGCCACTCGTATGTTTCTCAGAGCAGATTATTTATTACGTCAGGTGATTGCACTGGATTTGCAAAAAACAAAGAAATACAGGGTTCCTATCAAGGAGTTATTCAATGATTAAAATAGGTGTGATTGGTTTGCCGGGAAAGTGGTCTACCGAAGTATTGGCGGATGCTGTGGAAGCGAAAACAGGCTTTCGGCTGGTGATTGATATGGATCAGGTGCGGCTTGATCTGGATAGTAATCAGTTGTATTTTCATGATCATAATTTGTGCGAACTTGATGGCTTGATGGTTAAGAAAATTAGTGCCACCTATAGTCCGAACACGCTGGATCGGCTCGAACTCTTACGCATCGCCGAGCAGGCCGGCGTGCGGGTGTTCAGCCCGGCGCTCAATATATTGCGTCTGATTGATCGCTTGAGTTGTACGGTGACACTGCGTAATCATAACATCCCTATGCCGCCGACAGGCTTGACCGAAGATGTTGATGCAGCGCTGACGATGGTGCGTGACTATGGCAGCGCTGTATTCAAACCGCTGTATTCAACCAAGGCTCGGGGGATGGTCGTGCTGGAGGCTGATACTGATGAACCGAGCCTGCTCCAACAGATTGAAACATTCCGGCAGACTAACCCGATGATGTATATTCAGAAAAAACTAGCTTTGCCGGGTCAGGATTTGGGCATGGTATTTATCGGCGGTGAATATATTGGAACCTATGCACGCGTATCGCAATCGGATACTTGGAACACGACCATCAATAGTGGTGGTGCTTATGCTGCTTATGAGGCATCGGATGAATTGATTGATCTGGCCTTTCGAGCCCAGCAACCGTTCGGTATGGATTTTACTACCGTGGATGTGGCTGAATCGGAAATTGGACCGATTGTCTTTGAAGTGTCGGCGTTTGGCGGGTTTCGGGGCGTGAAGGAAGGTATGGGGTTGGATGCAGCAGCATTGTATGTCGATTATGCACTTAAAGAATTTGCGAAGAGTTGAGATGTGCCAACGCGTTATGGAGAGGGAAAAGTATGAGTAATACACATTTATTGGATGAAATAACCGCAGCAGCGAATTTGTTGCCGCAGCGGCTAGACTTGAAGCTGCCTGAAATGGTTATTTGCGTGCGCAGTAATTCACAGCCGTTGCTGAATATTTTGCGCGATTATTTTCAACATATTGTGCTGGAAGAAAATGATTTTGATGATGACAGTTGCATCGAGGTGGTGGCGCTGGAGCGCTTGCCGCTTGAACTGGATGTTGTTTGGCAGGATTGGGCGCGTGAAGCGGGTAAAACAGGTCGTAAAGATACCTGTTATGATTTGGAAACTATGCGCTGTGGTGAGCGGCAACAGGCTAGACTGATTTGGAAAGTACGAACCGGCATGGTGTTTTTGCAAA
>CAYOTF010000191.1:4184-4419 GCA_964406805.1 uncultured Zetaproteobacteria bacterium
GGGGGCTGCACTCCTTTTTCCACTTTCTAGCTATGCAGCATCGTGTTGCGGTGGGTCCATGTGTGGCCAATGCTAATCAGGTGATCAATTTCATTAACAATCAGTATATGAATTATTTGCAGCAACAGGGCTGGTTGATCTGCCATGCGGCGGCGGTGGCGGAGGATGGGCGAGCCACGGCCTTGGCTGGATTTTCCGGTGGTGGTAAATCCACCATGATGCTGCATTTGATGAA
>CAYOTF010000192.1:0-4385 GCA_964406805.1 uncultured Zetaproteobacteria bacterium
TTGAATGTCTCTTATTCAAACCGAGCATTGTCCAGTTCCAACTGAAGCAAAACAGCCCCAGCACCGGATTTAACTCGCGGATCACTCCCGAAAGATTCAATCCGGCATTTCTGCGCGTGATATGTTTTACCTTTGCCTTAAATGCCTTCACCTTCTGTGCCTAAATGCGGGTATATCCTGTTCGGATTTCCACGCCCAGAAACTTTACTGATCGCTTGGTGGCAACTCCGTCCTTTTCGATAACCGTAACTCGACGGGTGAAAATCCACATCGAATATCGGCTCAAGCACGCTGCGTAGTAATTGTTGAACAACGCGGTCTCGTACTGTCGGGATGCCCAGCTTGCGCTCTCCACCGCCTGCTTTGGCAATGATGACACGTTTCACCGGTGACGGTTGATACCGCTTCTCCTTCAGTTCGAGAAGCAGGCGCGACAGCTCCGCATCCAAATCAGATGCAAACGCATTCAGGCACTGGCCGTCTATACCGGCAGCACCCTTGGCGCGTTTCACATGGTTGAATGCTTCGTACAACGATTGCTTATCCAGCAATCGGCCATACAAGCTATAGTATTTCCTCATCGCCTACCTTTTTCTGTGACCCTCATTGGCTACGTCCTGTTTGCACGGTGGTATGTTTCTGTCACCCCTGACGGCGTGCTGGCCTGCTTGAGAGCAAACAGATAATCTACCGATGGTCGATGCACCTCCGGCATCGGTCATTCCGGTTTTATCCTCCACGCTGTTACCAGGCTTTGACCGCCATGGATGGTGGAAATACATAACGTCTTGTTACCAAGATACAGTGCAAGGCTTCCCCAGTTAAAACCGACTCCCTGTGAGTAACCCCATCCTCAAGCACGTAACAGGTCTGACCAAGTATCGGACTTCACCTTCAACGCAGGATAATCGCACCTGTTACGCCGAATCAGGTGTACTTGCGTTATGTGTCACTCACTTCCTATGGCTTCCTTGACCGCCATGGATGGTGGAAATGCAGGTATTGCAGGAGCAAACACCTGTCAGACCCAACCGTTACCAGTTACGCCCTTGCCATTCGGATTATCTTCCCCTCGGTCGGGGTGATGCCTGCATAACACAGGCTGGGTTTGCCAGCTATGCTGGGCAAACAAAAAAAGCGACCGTTGTTACCAACGGTCGCTTCATTGAAAATCAATGACGATTCATCGCCGTCGATTGTATCCAGTTTTACATTCTGGGCATGCCCTTAATATGAAGGTAACCAATACCACCGGAGCGGTTACGTTCTTCTGCAAACTTGGGATTTGCCATTTCAACTGCAGCCACCATGGCTAGGGGTGGTTTGCCTACGCCCTTATCGCCCGGATGCTGGTAGCTGGAGCCGATATAGGCGTAGCCATTCATGTTATCGACAGCCATCAGTCCGGTAGCTTCTGCGCCCATGGGAATAGATAAAATTCGCGACAACTTTCTTGTGTCGACATTAAATGCCCAGACAAAGTTATTCACGTGACAGTTGCTGTCTTCACCGATAAACAGCGTACGATAGGCGGCGGAGAACTTCAGGTTATCCGGGTTGCCTATATTGGCAGTCGCACACAGATTGCCCTGTGGGCCGACAGTGCGTTTATGCGCTGCCGGAGCTGCCGCATAGACATTATCCAACCCTTTCAGCTCAGGAATAGCAGCCAGTGACGTTGCTACCCAGGCACTGTTGATTGCGATGCCTGAGCGATCAATAACATTGGCAGCCAACGACAGCTCATAAGTATTGCCGGCAGTCAGTAGTCCCATCTGAATATCGCCAACGCCATCAGTCATGCTGTCGTACTGATAGGAGATGGCGATATAGGCTTTTTTGTTGGCGGCATTCATCGCTACGCCTTCCATTTTGGTCCATTCACTGGTGGCTCCCAGATACACCGCATAACGGCGCGTTTCCAGAAATGCCGCCGCCTGATTCATACCAGGCCTCAGGCGCAACCA
This sequence comes from uncultured Zetaproteobacteria bacterium, assembly GCA_964406805.1. GTDB lineage: Bacteria > Pseudomonadota > Zetaproteobacteria > Mariprofundales > Mariprofundaceae > Mariprofundus. The sequence goes on from CAYOTF010000192.1 coordinate 1,968, forward strand.
TTCAGCTTTACCCTTGGTATGACGATGATAGTAGTCAAATACGCGTTTATAACCTGCATTGACCATATCCGCAGCAGTCACCGCACCGGCGATGCCGGTTCCCACCACACCAGGAACGGCGACAGGCAATACGCCAGCAGCTGTTTCCAGCGCAATATCAAAGATATCCGTCGATTTCGTACCGGCATCAATGATCGCCTTGATGCCGGCATCCGTGGCATGGCCGAGGCGAATCCATTCCAGCGTACCCGCGCCCAGTTCGGCACCAGCAACAGCGCCGACTTCGCCCGGTGCCTTGTTTGCGACAGTGGATTTCGGGCTGGTCTGAATGAATCGGGATGCGTACAAAGTTACTGCGGATAGATCATTTGCAACATCAGCCACGCCCATGAACAGGATGGTGCTTTTGCTATCATCGCCGGAATAATAGGTTTTTCCATCGGGCATCATCTTGATCAACTCACGCGCCCAACGACCAGTGGCGTAATGTTTTACGGCGGTAGCTACACCAGCTTGATCCACTGTAGTTTCTGTCACATAACCATAATCATACGGACGGGCTGTTGCATCTCCGAACTTGGTCTGAAAGGCCTGAACCAGGTTGCCATTGGAAAAATCATACGGAAAGCCCACCGGATTGATGGCATGCATGTCAAAGTTCCACTGATCCGCTTCGTATTCTTCCGATCCGAGGAACGTGTTCCAGGGTGATTTGGATCCGGCGCATGGAATCCACAGGCCTTTTTGCCCCAGACCCGAGAAGGCCAGTTTGTCAAAACGCTTCATCGTTAATAATCCGGTAGTTAGATTCTGTGAAAGCGTGCTGTTGCCTAGAAACATCGGATTCTTACCGTACTGACTCACCCGGTTGCCATCCCATGTCACATATTCGAAATGACTTATATACGACAGATCAGCTGTCGTTGCAGAGCTCGGAGCGCCCGGAACCTGAATCAGAGCGGCGCCATCCGGTGTGTCGGCAACAAGCTGATCTTTGTTTAACGGGTTTAATCCGGCAGTTACAGCCTTGCCGGTTACCGTGGCATAAAATGGATTATTGGCAGCGACAGGATCCAGCACAGGCGCGCCGGCCTGATTAATGATGCCACCGTAATATTCACCGGCATGCGGCCCGGTCGGAACAACGTCATCACTTCTGAACAGCATGATATGCTCAAGCGGGTGCTGTGCGCTTGTGCCATCGCTATAGGTGACCGTAGCGATCGAGGTGGTGTAAGGCTTGGACATATTAAGGGCTGCATTTGCTGTGCCTGCAGCATATTGATCTGTTGGTGCGGGCGTATTTGAAAACGTGATGCCGGTGGCTGTGACCGGTACGGCTACTGCTGCGGCAGGTGCCGGGGTGTTAGTTTGACCGCAGGCTGAAATCAGTGCGCAAGCGGACAGGGCGATTATCATTCTCCCGATTGGTTTAGACATTTATCTTCTCCTTGATTTGATGTTTTTTTAAATCATAAAATCAGATATATATATGCACCTGACTTTGCCAGCTCGTCCCTGAGCCGCCTTGATATGCAGAGTTTTTTAAAAATATGCTCAGACAATGGAAATGATTCCCCCCCACTTCTGGAGCGCTATTATAGATCCAAACAAGACAAGAGAGTGTCAATCACAAGGCATAACGGTGACATGTTGATTGCGGGGTGGGCAGGGGGGGGGGAGCAGAACAACAGGCTGAGTCTAATGCTTCACTGGAAGCACTGGATATTCGATATAAGCCTTGTGTGCCCAATAAAGAAACGAGAGTCTATAAGCGCAGCGGAAAAAGGAGGAAAGGGGTCAAGTGTCATATTGACTCTTTAGAACCTTAGCGCCGGGCTTGACTTCACACGTAAACGTACAAAGGCTCGAATCACGAACACGCTTGTTTCCATCGCCTTTCCTGAATTCAACACGCTGGCAGCCATCAGCACTCCATGTTCGCTAAATACATGCAGCAACGCTTTGGAGAGTTTTAGTTTGGCAAGGTGGTCACAATTTGTGATCACCTCATCTTTTTCTATCCCGGTGAGTTGAAAGATAAAATTATCAGGAAATCATCCACGATTACGTTTTACTGCTTAATTGTAACTATTCAGCACCTTAAAGCTTGACAGGGTTTTCGGTCAGAAACCGGCACATCAAACGCAGTCACCTTTTTCTCTAGAATCGATACTGTAAGGCTGCTTGATGGTCATCAGCCTATTTTCAGACAGCATCTTTCGACAGGCTGCACGTAAAATATTCAGATTGCTCAGGCGGCATGCTGTGGCTAAAAAATCGACGTTCAAAAGCTGTGGTATCATTTCCCCATGAGCAACATAGAGATTGAACAATCCATTAAAGCAGCCCGCGAATTGCTCAATGAAGAGAAAGGTTTATCCCCGGCTTTCCGGGCGGCCATGAGTGTGATGTTCA
>CAYOTF010000193.1:0-4351 GCA_964406805.1 uncultured Zetaproteobacteria bacterium
GATGACCTCGGTGGCCGCACCTTTCTCCTTCAGGCGCACGGCTTCTTCCACTGCGATCTCGTCAAACGGGTTCATGCTCATCTTGACGTTGGCGATGTCCACGCCGGTGCCGTCGCTCTTGACGCGCACCTTGACGTTGTAGTCCACCACGCGTTTGACGGGGACGATGATTTTCATGGTGTGGATCCCTTCAGACGCGTTCGACGATCAAGGCAATGCCCTGCCCCACGCCGATGCACATGGTGCACAGCGCGTAGCGTCCGCCGGTGGCGTGCAAGCGATTGACCGCCGTGGTGGCCAGACGCGCACCGCTGGCGCCCAGCGGGTGGCCCAGCGCGATGGCGCCGCCCCAGGCGTTGACGCGTGCGTCGTCGTCCGACAGGCCCAGCTGGCGCAGCACGGCCAGACCTTGCGCCGCAAAGGCTTCGTTGAGTTCGATCACGTCCAGCTGCTCCAGCGTCAGGCCGGTGAGCGCGAGCACTTTCTGCGTGGCCGGCGCCGGGCCGATGCCCATGATGCGCGGGGCCACGCCGGCGGTGGCCATGCCAACGATGCGGGCCTTGGGCGTCAAGCCGCTCTTCGCGGCCGTGGCCTCATCGGCCAGCAGCAGCGCGCAGGCGCCGTCGTTCACACCGCTGGCGTTGCCCGCGGTCACCGTGCCGTCCGGGCGTACCACACCATTGAGTTTGGCCAGGATTTCCAGACTTGTTTCGCGCGGGTGTTCATCGGTGTCCACCAGCACGGCATCGCCCTTTTTCTGTGGGATGCTCACGGCACAGATTTCGCGCGCCAGGTGGCCGGCCTTGATCGCTGCCACGGCCTTCATCTGGCTGGCCAGGGCCATGCGGTCCTGCGCTTTGCGCTCGATCTGGAAGTCCGTCGCCACGTTCTCGGCGGTTTCGGGCATGGAGTCGACGCCGTACTGCGCTTTCATCAGCTTGTTGACGAAGCGCCAGCCGATGGTGGTGTCATAGACGGCGTTGTTGCGACTGAAAGCACCTTCCGCTTTGGGCATGACAAAGGGCGCGCGGCTCATGCTCTCCACGCCGCCCGCAATCATCAGGCCCGCCTCGCCAGCCTTGATGGCCCGAGCCGCCGTGCCCACGGCATCGAGCCCAGAACCGCACAGGCGGTTGATGGTGCCCCCCGGCACCTCCAGCGGCAGGCCCGCGAGCAGGCCGCTCATGCGGGCGACGTTGCGGTTGTCTTCGCCGGCCTGGTTGGCGCAACCGAACAGGATGTCGGTCACCGCGGCCCAGTCCACGCCGGGGTTGCGCGCCATCAGCGCACGCAAGGGCACGGCGCCGAGGTCGTCGGCTCGCACGGAAGACAGTGCACCACCGTAACGGCCGAAAGGGGTGCGGATGGCGTCGCAGATGAAGGCTTGGGAAGTGGTCATGGCTGGAAACAAATGAAAGGAAAAAGCAGGGAAAAAAAGTGGGAGATTCAGCCGAGCAGGCGGTCCTGCATGGCCGGCGTGGCACGCAGCGCGCCATAGCCGTTGGCAGAGATGAGCTGATCAATTTCCTGCTCAAGACGGACGCGGGGCTCGGTACGTGCCCAGTGCACGGGGCCGCCCACCCAGGACGGGAAGCCGTAGCCGTTGACCAGGACGACGTCGATGTCGCCCGCGCGGTGCGCCACCCCTTCGCTGAACAACAGCGCGGCTTCGTTCACCATGGCCAGCAGGGCTCGGCGCTGGATCGTCTCGGCCGACAGTGGCGAGCGCTCGATGCCGCGCGCGGCCGAGGCCTGCGCGATGACGCCACGCACCACCTCGTCGGTGGCGGGGCTGGCCTTGCCGTCGGTGTAGGTGTAGTAGCCCGCCTGGGTCTTGCGCCCCATGCGGCCCATCTCGCACAGGCGGTCGAGGATGTGCACATAACGCTCCCTCGGGTCGCGGGTGGCGGCGCCGGCCTGCCGCATGCGCCAGGCGATGTCCAGGCCCGAGAGATCGGCCACGGCGAACGGCCCCATGGCGAAGCCGAAATCGGTCAGTGCACGATCCACGTCCTCGGGCCAGGCCCCGTCTTCCAACATGAACTCGCACTGCTTGCGGTAGGCGTTGTAGATGCGGTTGCCGATGAAGCCAAAGGCGTTGCCGCACAGGATGGGCGTTTTCTTGAGCTCGCGGCCCAGGGCCATGCCGGTGGCGATCACGTCGGGTGCGCTGTCGCGCCCTTGCACCACCTCCAGCAGCTTCATGACGTTGGCCGGGCTGAAGAAGTGCAGGCCCAGCACGTCCTGCGGCCGGGACGTGACCGATGTGATCGCGTCGATGTCCAGGTAGGAGGTGTTGGTGGCCAGCACCGCGCCCGCCCGGGCGTGTGCGTCGATCTGGCGGAACACCGACTGCTTGACCGCCAGGTCCTCAAACACGGCTTCGATCACCACGTCGACCGACTGCAGCGCCGACCAGTCCAGCGTGGCCGTCAGCCGGCCTTGCAGGCTTTCGGCCTTTGCAGCATCGACTTTGCCGGCTTTCACACGCGCAACGAAGTGCTCGGCGATGCGCGCGGAACCACGCGCCAGCGCCTCGCCCGACTGCTCCAGCAGGCAGACCTGCAGGCCCGCCTCCAGCGCGGCGATGGCTATGCCCGAGCCCATGGTACCGGCGCCGATGACGGCGACCCGATCGAAGGCACGCGACTCGGCAGACAGACTGGGCGGCAGCTTGCCGGACTCGCGCTGGACCCGAAATTGGTAGCGCAAGGCAGCCGCTTCGGGGCTCTGCATCAGCGCCAGGAACAGCTCGCGTTCGCGCTGCATGCCGGCGTCGAACGGCAGAGCGCTCGCCTGTACCGCGTCCAGCAAGGCCTGGTAGGCGGGCTGCGCGCGCTGGCGGGCGTTGAACCGGGCCAAAGCCTCGCTAACTGCTGCCCGGGCAGCATCCGCATTGACGCTGCGGTCACGTGCCCGCGGCAGGGGGACATCAGCCTGCGCCAATTCCAGAGCGAGGGCCGACGCCGCGCCCCACAGGTCTTGCGGTACCACGCGGTCCAGCAGCCCTGAAGCCGTGTGTTCGCCAGCCGTCTGGGGCTGGCCCGTGAGCATCATCGTCAGCGCCCGCTCTGCTCCCACCAGGCGCGGCAGTTTCTGGGTGGCGCCGGAGCCAGGGATCAGGCCCAGCTGGATCTCCGGCGTACCGAGCCGGGCCGAAGCCAGGGCCAACCGTGCATGGCAACCCAGGGCCAGTTCCAGACCACCGCCGAGCGCGACGCCGGAGATGGCGGCCACCACCGGCTTTGAACAGCTTTCGAGTGCCTCGATGACGTCGCGCAGCATGGGGGTTTCAAACTGCAGCGGCGTGCCGAACTCGGACACATCCGCGCCGGCCGAAAAGGCCTTGTCGGTGCCGATGAGCACGATGGCCGCCACCTGCGGATCGGCATCGGCGGCGCGCACCGATTCGACGATATGCCGGCGCAGCGCGATGCCCAGGCTGTTGACCGGCGGTGCGTTGAGTTCGATGCGTGCCACACGTGGGGCAGCGGAAGAAGATGGGGTCATGTGGGCGGTACCGGGTTTCAGATGATGTGACGGGTTTTGAGTGCGTCCAGCTCGCCATCGGACAGCGCCACCAGCGACTGGAGGACTTCCTGCGTGTGCTGGCCAAGCAACGGCGGTGCGCTGCGGTAGGTCACGGGCGTAGCCGACAGCTTGAGCGCGCTGCCGGGCACGCTGACCTGGCCGGCGATGGGATGGGGCAGGTCCTGGCGCATCTCGCGGGCCAGCACCTGCGGATCCTGGAACACATCGGCCATGTCATTGATGGGGCCGCAGGGCACACCGACCTCTTCCAGCAGCCGGATCCATTCGTCGCGGGGGTGCTGGATCATCAGTTCCTGCAACAGCGGCACCAGTTGATCGCGATGGCGTACGCGGGCGGGGTTGGTGGCAAAGCGCGGGTCGTCGGCCAGTTCGGGCTGGCCGGCGACCTGGGTGAGCTTGCGGAACTGCCCATCGTTGCCACAAGCCACGATGACCCAGCCATCGGCCACCTTGAACACCTGGTAAGGCACGATGTTCGGATGTGCATTGCCCCAGCGCGCCGGGGGTCTGCCGGTGGCCAGGTAGTTCGTGGCCATGTTGGCCATCATGGCCACCTGCGTGTCCAGCAAGCAAATGTCCAGGTGCTGACCCTGTCCGGTGCGCTCCATGTGGTTCAGCGCGGCCAGGATGGCGATGGTGGCGTGCGCCCCGGTGAACAGGTCGGCGATTGCAACGCCGGCTTTCTGGGGCGACGCGCCGGGCTGGCCGTCCCGCTCACCGGTGACGCTCATGAACCCACCCATACCGGGTCGTGCGGCTGAGCGGAACAGGAAAGTGTCATAAGGCACTGTTTGGCTCG
>CAYOTF010000194.1:0-4269 GCA_964406805.1 uncultured Zetaproteobacteria bacterium
AGATGCACAGTTTTGAAGCAGGCATTGTCTGGAAGCTGAGCCACAATTATCAATTCAGCACCAACCTATTTCATAACCGTTTCACCGATAGAATTGTGCAAACAACGCCGTTGACCATCAACTCTGGCGGTGCCACCATCTGGGGAACAGAAGTGGAACTCAAAGCTGATTGGCAAGAACACCTGCATGCTTATCTGAATTATTCTTACCAGCATTCGCGCGATAGTCAGACGCGTATAGCATTGCCCGATGTGCCCACCCAGAGGGTGCGTGCTGGAGGCAATGTTGGTCTGTTTGATGATTTCTTGAATATAAATGTGGGTATTCGCTGGAATGGCAGACGCCCAAGGGCGGCAGGAGACACAAGGGCGGATATGCCGACAACGACGGTGGCTGATTTGGCGATCAGTACAGATAAATTGATGGATGGTTTGAGGCTGACATTTAAGGCTCATAATCTGTTTGATGCCAACATTTTTGATCCCGCACCTGCTTCAGTTCAGGCTGGTTTCCCACGCCCTGGTCGTACATGGCTGGCGGAAGCCGAGTACACCTTTTTCTGATGAACGGTATGGAGGTCGCAACGGCGGCGAACTATAATATAGCTGTAATCTGGATGATACTCAATGACGGTGGTCTTGGCATGGTGCGCCATGGTCAGCGTTTGTCCAGCAAGGTAATAGAGACATCCCATGCCTTTAATCCCATCGGAACAGGCTCAGTGCCTTGAAGGAGGTCTATGATGAAATTTAAATTCCTGGCAACGGTTATTCTGTTGCTCTCAATCTGCTCTGGCTCTGCAATAATCGCTGCTGCCGAGGTGGTGGTACTGCTCGATCCGAATATACGCCCCTATGTAGAAGCACTGGCTGGGTTCAAGGAGGTTTCCCATGCCCAACTCAAGATTTTTAATCGCAAGGAAAATGGAAGCCTGAACGATGAGAGGGCGTTAATCAGTGCAATACGAGCTAGAAATCCAGATCAGATTCTGGTCATTGGCGGTGAAGCGATGGCTGCACTGGCAGGCGAAATTACCGATATACCCATTCTCTTTTCGATGGTATTAAGCCCACAGGATAAATTGAAAAAACCTTACAAAAACCTGACTGGCGTGGCTATGAATGTGGCACCAGAACGGCAGATGGCTATTCTTGATGCATTACTGCCCGCAGCCCGCAGCATCGGCGTTGTATATCAACCCGAAGAAAGTGCAACGCTGGTTAAAGCGGGAGAGCAAGCACTGGTTAGACAAAAGAAACAACTCAATGCTGTTGCCGTATCGACGCAAAAAGATGCCATTCGACATCTGGAAATGGTGATAGATCAGAATGCCGCCTACTGGATGATCCCCGACCACCTTATGCGCTCCAGAGAATTGGTTCGTTATCTATTTTTTACTTCAAAGGATAAGAAAAAACCCTTGATTGGGCTATCGGATAAATATGTGCGTGCTGGTGCACTGTTCGCATTAAGTGTGCAAAACAGGGAACTGGGTCAACAGGTTGGAGAGTTGTCCAACCGCATTCTCAATGGTGCAGAGCCATCTCAAATCCCTATCGAAATGGCTCAAAATGCAGATCTTTCCATCAATGCAACAGTGGCGGCGAGTCTGGGTCTTGAAATACCCGCAGAACTGTTACAGCAAGCCAAACATATTTACCGATGATATCCAGTAGTTTTAGTAAAAAAGTATACCTGCTGGTGGCTTTGCTGGTCACAGGCATTATGACCAGTACCGCAAGTTACTTTCTTGTCAGCCAGAATCACGCGTTCAATGAGGCCATGACCCAACAGGCCAGATCTTTAGCCGTCAGCCTAGCTGATGGTGTCCGGGTTGGTGTCATGCTTGAAGACAAGGCGTTTATTGAGCAGGTCGCGGGCGGTTTTCTGGGGCTGCCTAGCTTGCTGTTCATTGATGTGTATCGGAGCGATCGATCTCTGCTGGTCAGGCTGGGCGAGACAAAACATCAACTGGTGTTGCCAGAAGAACAGTTCAGATGGGCATCCCAAAACGTTTTTTTTGCTGGAAAAGAGGTCTCGGACAAGGCACTGCATCTAACAATCAGGAACTTTATAGCCCCCGTTCTGCTTGATAATCATGAGGTCTCAGGTTTTGTACGCTTGGGTTTTTCCACCGCCACAATCACGCAAAAATGGCAGCAGATGCTGGTTACGACACTGTGGGTAACGCTGTTGCTGATTTTGCTGACCTGCCTGATTGTCTATTTTCCTATTCAACGTATTACCCGTCCTGTGCAGCAACTCTCCGAAGGGGCAGTAAAAATCGGTCAGGGCGATCTGGACTTTGAAATCAGGGTGTATGCAAACGATGAGATCGGACAATTGGCTCGTAATTTCAATGGCATGGCTGAATCACTGCGCCAAAAAACCCGTGCAGTTCATAGAAAAACCAGAGAACTGCAACATTCCGAACGTAAATTTAGGGAATTGTTTGAAAATATAGGACAACCACTCTATATCAATGATTTGGATGGCAAGCTGATTGATTGTAATCAAGCCATGGTTGATCTGTTTGCTTACAGAAGCCGAAAAAAAATGGTGACAGCGATTCAACAGGGAAGCTTCCTTTTCCTTCATCCTGAAGAGCGCCAGCAGGTGGTTCAGCAGTTGCTGGATGATGGTGAAATCAAAGATCTGGAAGTTGAATTCCAAAAAAGAGATGGCACGCCTGTCAGGGTACTGCTGACCTCGCGTGTTAGATTCGATGCTGCTGGTGAAGCGATTGGTTTTGAAGGCATGATTCGGGATATCACTGAACTGCGACTGCTTGAGGAGCAATTGCTGCACTCTCAGAAAATGGAATCCATTGGTACTCTGGCAGGTGGCATTGCCCACGATTTTAATAACCTGCTTGCAGCTATTATGTCATCTGCAGAGTTGGCTAGAATGAGAAAGGGGGAACCAGATGTGCTTGAAGAGCATATCAATCGCATCATCAGTGCTACTGAGCGGGCGGCTGAATTAACAAAAAACCTGCTCGGCTTTGCGCACAAGGGGAAAACGCGCATTGAAGATATTGATGCTGGAGTACTGGTCACAGAAGTGGGCACTCTGCTTAGGGAAACCATAGACCGGAGTATTCGCCTGTATACGGATATTGCTCCAGGGCTCTGGCCTGTGCGGGGCAATCCGTCCCAAGTCCACCAGATATTGATGAATCTCTGTATCAATGCCAAGGATGCGATTCTTACTGCAGGCGGTCGAGAACTGAAAATTTCGGTTTGCAACTGTAATATTGATCAGAAATTTGCCAGTCATCACCCTGACGCGATATGCGGTTCCTATGTTCTGATTGATGTGATTGACGATGGCTGCGGCATTCCTGAAAAGATCAGGAATCAGATTTTTGATCCGTTTTTTACCACCAAAGAGATTGGCAAGGGAACAGGTCTGGGTTTGGCAATGGTTTATGGCATCATCAAAAATCATGGCGGCTTTCTCTATCTGGACAGTGAAGAAGGTAAAGGAACAACCTTCCATATTTATCTGCCGTCCACGCCGCCTGCTGTTCAACGGACTGACCTCGATAGCCTTGATCTTGATCGGACGCAGGGGGACATGCAGAAAGCCGATGTGCCAGCGGTGGAGGGGGAGCGGCAAACGATCCTGTTTGTCGATGATGAAGAGACTTTGCGGGAAGTTGCATACGAATTTCTAGGTTCGTGCGGTTATCGTGTTTTACTTGCGACCAATGGCAGAGAAGCCCTAGAGGTGCTTGCTGGTGAACATCAACATATCAGTTTAGCCATTTTGGATTTGATGATGCCAGAGATGGGTGGAGAAGAAACGTTGGAAAATATGAAACGGAAATATCCGCATATCCCTGTTGTGATTGCATCGGGTTATGCCGCAGAGACGTTAAATCAACAAATGGAATTTCAACAGTATGACGGATTTATTGAAAAACCTTATGCACTGGCTCATTTAGAACATACCATCGTAGCGTTGTTCAAAAGCACAGATAATCATAACCCCGTTACTACTGTGTAAATCTCATCAGCTAGCCCCTGATTTTTTGTTAGGGTTCGGGTCTTGTTTGGCTAACCCTGTATTTTTTGCTGGTTAGCCATGCTGATTGAGTGGGGTGTGTTCTTTAATAATGGGTCATACAATGTTAAAATGTGGCGCATCAAATGCGTAATCACAGGACTAAAATGACTTCCAATACATCTACCATCATCTATACCAAAACAGATGAGGCTCCAGCTTTAGCAACCTATTCCTTTTTTCCTATTGTGCAGGCATTTA
>CAYOTF010000195.1:0-4248 GCA_964406805.1 uncultured Zetaproteobacteria bacterium
TTAACCGTCAGGTACCCGGTCCCTTGATCCACGCCAAAGAAGGCGATGATCTGGTGATTCATGTGACCAATAATACATCGTTACCACATACCATTCATTGGCATGGTTTCCATCAAAAGGGTTCATGGCGTATGGATGGCGTGCCGGGTATTACGCAACAGCCAATCAAACCAGGTACGACATTTACCTATAAAATGAAAGCGGATCGTCCGGGCACGCTGTGGTATCACTGCCATGTAAATGTAAACGAGCATGTGGGCATTCGTGGCATGTGGGGGCCGATTATTATCGACCCGAAAAACCCAACAGCCCTGGAAAAGAAAGTGGATCATGAAGTGATTATGATGTTGTCCACGTGGGAATCTAAAAATGCCAGCAAGTATGGTACAGGTGCCACACCATACGATGTTGAGGATTATTTCTCCGTCAATGGGCGGTCGTTTCCTTATAATCAGCCGATTCGTCTGAAAACAGGTGAAGTTGTGCGTGTTCGCTTTGTTGGTGCCGGTGGAGCGATTCACTCCATGCATATTCACGGACATGATTGGACGATTACGCATAAAGATGGTCTGCCTTTGGCTTCGCCATACAAAGGTGAAACACAGGTCATTGCACCGGGTGAGCGTTATGACGCAATCTATACGGCGGATCACAAAGAAGGTCGTTTTATTTTCCATGATCACGTCGATAAACATGTAACTGCCGGTGGTAAATTTCCGGGTGGGCCTTTAACGGTGCAGGAATATGAAGGTACGCCGGTGGATGATTGGTATGTTTGGAAAGATGTGAACTATGATCCGGATTTTTATTATACCGAATCCATGAAAAAGGGTTATGGTTTGTTTGAACAGCCTAAACTTCGCGGCACGCCAATTAAGACGCGTCGCAGGGGTCACGAGTAATGTTACGCTTAACTCGGTCTCTATCCGTTGTTGCTGCGGCCTTCGTGTTATTATATAGCACGTCGGCCGCTGCCGGCAGCTTTGCAGGCTTCAAGGTGATTGAAAAAATGCAGTGCGCCACGTGTCATAATCTGAGCGGTGAAGTCGGCTTGAAAACAGCTGGTTTATGGCGCAAAGGGCCTGACTTGTATTATGCGGGTAATAAATACCGTGAGAACTGGGTGAGTAAGTGGTTGCAAAATCCGAAACGTATTCGACCAGCTGGCATTTATTATTTTGATCATGTCGAGTCAGGTAAAAAGATGGATATGATTCGTAAAACATCCTTTGAAGATCATATAAGGTTAAATGCTAAAGATGCCAAGAATGTGGCGCTTGCTCTGGCCGAAATGCGTGGAAAGAATGCTTTGGTGAGAACTGAGAAATATGATTCTGAAATCACCGCTGGTGCATTGGGCGAACTGATGTTTGATAAGGTGAATGGCTGTATGGCCTGTCATCGTATTGATGCGGATTATGGCGGGCTATCAGGGCCTGAAATATTTACCGCAGGTGAGCGTTTAAAACCTGAATTTATGCTCAGCTATGTGCGTGACCCGCAAGCATGGGATCATAATTCCATGATGCCAGCGCGTGAGATGACAGAAGAGGATCGACAAAAGCTTGTTAATTATATGATTTCTCTTTCCAAAACTAAGAATATTGATGAAGGTAAAATAACGTCGTTGGACTCTGCTGCTAAGAACTACCGTTATTATTGCATGCAATGCCATGGCATTGCTGGTCATGGTAGTGGTGTGAATGCCCGTGATATGGCTGTGCCACCGCGTAATCACAGTGATGGCGTTTATCTGAAAGCGAGATCCGATGCTGAGTTGTTTAAGGTGATCAAAGAGGGTGGAGCAGCGGTGAATAAATCTGCATTGATGCCGCCTTGGAAGGGCACGTTAACGGACTCGGAAATACATGAGATGGTCAAGCATGTTCGCCGTTTGTGTAAGTGTAAGTATGAGGCCAAATAAGTTGTTGCATGATATAAGGAGGGGGTATTCCCCTCCTTATATGTTTGTTGTAATGCTGAATAAGGAGATAGTGTGCTAACTAAAAAATTAGTATTTACGTTGGGTTTGTTGTTTTTTATTATTTCAAATATAGCTCTGTATGTATTCAAGGTGGAAGAATTACCGGTGAATATTTCACAGCGTAGTATTCAGTCCATTATGGATTCAAAATTTTATGTTAAGGATACGTCTGCGAAAACAGGGGTGACGTACGAGATTTTAGATCCTACGGTAGAAGTGCTGGATAATGGTGATGTCGGATTTAAACTGGATGTAACATTTACTGCAAAGCCGGAAGTGGAATGGGGTAAATTACATTTTGTATCAAAACTGGAATACCACGAAAAAGTGCATTCGCTTTTTTTGCAAGTTCCTGATCAAATCGAATTGATTGTATTGGGAAAAAGCTCAAATAATTCAGACTTCGCGTTGTGGAACAAGGATATAAAAACACTTGTTTCAGATGTGACTGTGAGCGTAAACAAGAACTTGGCTAAGCACATCCTGTATGCGCTAAAGGGGCCTGAACTAAGATTGCAGGCTGATTTCTATTCCTTGCAATCGGTAATGAAAACACCAGAGGGTTTGGATATTGTGCTGCATGTGCATCAGGGTATGAATATATTTATTCTGTACATGGTAATGGCGCTATCGGTGTTGACGTTTATTATTGGTTATTTCTTTATTGGTGGTGTTGCCGGCTGGAAAGATCCTGATGATACAGGCTTTCACGATCCTAGAGCGTATGCCAAGAAACGACGCGCAGGTGACCGTGATCGTGATCGTAAAAAACATGAGGATGATTGAGTGTTGTGATAAAAGCATGATTGGGAGTGTGTGATTGAGGCTTGCATGCGAGTTCTGGAGTGACTATGCTGCGCACTAGTTTTACTTTTGGGAGGTTTTCATTATGGAACAGCAATTAACTGCTTTTATTTATCCGTTCATTTTGTTCATTGTGTTGGGTGTGGTAGCGCCTATTCTTTTGGCGAATGTTGCCGATAAGGCTCGCAATACAGATTAATTAAATGCTTATCTAGACGGCAAATAGTTTAGAGATTAGATTGTAAACCGCCTCGGATTTCTCCGCAGGCGGTTTTTTTCATTGATGGTAAAAATAGTCGTTACAAACTTCGAGGTATGATGTGACAACCCCAGAACAGAATTCCCCAAAAACTTCAGTGCCTGCGAAAGCATACGCTCAGCAAGCCATGGATCAGCGCGGCTTAAAGACTCTGGTGTTCTGGGTCGTGTGGGCATCGATATGCGGTGGCGTATTTGTGGAGCTGTATCATCAGGCCGATTTGTGGGAATTTGTGCGCCATGATGCTTCGCATGTGACATGGGTGATTATGAATGCCTTTGCGCTTGGCGTGGTGGTTAGTTTTTTGCATGTGCTGTTGTTAACACGTGAGTGGTTTTGTGCGTTTCGTATGCAGGATCGTTTGCAAGAGGTGGGTTTGCATGCTGTTCGTTTACCCAGAGGGCGGGTGTCGAGCCGTTTTATTAAAGCTTTGCAGCATATCGATCAAAGTGGTGGTCAGGTGAACTTAACAGCGTTGAGTACGGTTGAGTTTGCTGCGCATATCCGAGTCAGCCGTTTTGTCGGACTGTTGGGTAGTTTGTTGATCACGGTTGGCTTGATCGGCACTGTGATGGGCTTGACCATCACCTTGACGGGGCTCAATGGCGCGCTGAATAATGTCGGTTCCGATAATATGAGTATGTTGCTTAGCTTGGGTGATGCGCTCTCTGGCATGGGGCTGGCTTTTTACACGACCCTGCTTGGTGCGATTATGGGTGGAGTATTGCTGCGTGTGTTTGCCTACATCACTGATAATTCGATTGAAGCCTTGCAGGATATACTGGTGCGCAGCTGCATGGTTTATGCATCGGTGCAATTAACGCCATCGGTGCAGCGTGACTTTGTATTGCTGGATCAAGCGGTAGAAGGCATGGAATCGCGTTTGCTGGCGTTAACGCAGTCCTTGCAGGCGAGTAAGGTGGCGATGTCAGGGTTTGCTGAAGAAATGCGTCAGATGAAGGATTCGACACGTTTGACAGAGGCCGATGATGATGTATTTAAAGCCATTGCGGCGCATCGCCATTACGCCAAGGTGTTGCGTTATGAATTGAATCTGCAAAAACAATTGGCCGGCTACAAGCAGCGTTTGCTGCGTGCTATGGGATTTAATGCATCAAAAGATTCGAGTCACTCGGAGAGCTGAGTATGCGTACGCGAAATCAGCAGGAAACGGCCTCGATTTACGAAGTTTTTTCCGATA
>CAYOTF010000196.1:0-4100 GCA_964406805.1 uncultured Zetaproteobacteria bacterium
GAGGGCAACTTCGCGGGGCTCAACCGGACAGTCGAAACCCTCTTGGTCCTCATCGCGCCGGTCGAGGCTGCCTGGCTCCAGGCGCTGGGCGAAACCGTGGCCAGCACGACCTCCGCCTACCTCGACCTCCTGGACGACGGTGCCACGCCGGACGACCAACTGATTCGCGCGCGCACGGCGGTCGAAGCCCTGTTCGCCGCTGCGGACGCCCTGAACGCGCCCTGCGACAGCTTGTTACACGAGCGCGTCGCAGCCCGCGATAGCGAACTCGAGAGCCGTCTGGCCCAATAGCGCGGCACCCCCTGGAGACGTTACGGCGCCCGGCGTTCGCAACATCGACGCATGTGTGTCACGCTAGCGTGAACTGACACTGTGGTGTCGCCCCGCCGGGGCGGCGCTGCGCTCCGAGGGATCTGCGCGTCAGGTTCTTCGACGGAATCCCCATTCCAGCGACCGTTCCTTCTCGGAGCTCTTTGATCGATGAATTCACTCTTACTCAGGGCCGCGCTAGTTGCGGTCTCGGCCCCAGCCGCCTTGGCTGGGAACGGGGCCGAGAACGATTGGCTCGCCCTGGACAGCCAACTCGGTGGCCTCGGCTCACCGACCCAATACCAGGGAACTGGTGTGAATGTGGGGGCGATGATTCGCGCCCACTACCGCCAGTCCGATGACTTTACGAACGACGACGGTGAAGAGTTCGGCGGCTTCGTCTTAGACGACGCACGCATCTTCGCCGCCGGTAACTACGGGGAGTTCGACTGGCGTCTCAGCATGGACTTTGCTGAGGGAGCCGGCGGCTACCCCATTCAATCCGGCCCCAACACCACCGGTGACCCCGGCGGCGGTGGCGGCTCCTCGACCTTCAGCGGTCAGACGTTCGAAGCCGAGCTTCTGGACGCCTACGCCCGTTGGGAGTTTTCCGACGCCTTCGGCATCCAGATCGGCCAGTTCAACGCTCGCGACGCCTTCTCGGGCGACGTGGGTTCGGACCGGTTGCTCTTCACGACGCGCAGTTTCGTCGGCGTGCTCTTCAACGAGTACGACGTCGGCGTCCAGCTCGACGGCAGCTACGGGGATCAAGACAACCCCGACTACCAGTGGAGCATCTCTGCCACCAACGGCAACGACGGCGCCGAGGGCGACCTCGACGTGCACGCGCGACTCGACTTCAACTACCTCGGCGACGAGGCACTTTGGGCCGAAGGCGCCTATGGCACGAGCAACGCCGGCGGGTCCATGGGCTTCTTCTGGGCCGAAGACGGTGACGTCGACGCCGATGGCGGCAACGGCACCATCTACGGCGTCGACTATCGAGCCGCCTACGGGCCCTTCTTCTTGGGAGCTGAATACGTCGACTTCGACAGCAAAGCTGCCGCGGACGCCGGGCTCGGCGCCGGGAAAGCCGAGGTCTGGTCGACCAGTCTGAGTTACCTCTTTGGAGATGACATGAACTGGGAGATGGGCGTGCGTTACGAGGACCTCGATTCCGACACCGACGAATCCCGCGTCACCGCGGGCCTGGCCTATTACCTCTCCGGGCACAACATCAAGTGGCAGTTCAGCTGGGTCGACATCGACTCAGATGATCCTGACGACTCCGGTGAAGTGTTCCAGTTGGGCCTCTCTATGGGACTTTCCGCCAAGGCCCTCTAGCCGACAGCTGGTCCGCGGCGACGACCCACCGGGTTGAACGCCAGTGAATGTGAGGGCTCCACGCGCGACGTGGGGCCCTCGCT
Organism: uncultured Zetaproteobacteria bacterium; assembly: GCA_964406805.1. Taxonomy (GTDB): domain Bacteria; phylum Pseudomonadota; class Zetaproteobacteria; order Mariprofundales; family Mariprofundaceae; genus Mariprofundus. The sequence goes on from CAYOTF010000196.1 coordinate 1,737, forward strand.
CATTTAACTCAAACTCGGGCGGACGCCGGCGGCTCCATTGGGGATCATGGGCTGGCCCATGACACACTCTGACCAACCCGCCAATCGGCCCGCCAATCGGCTCGCCAACGAGACCAGTCCGTACCTCCTGCAACACGCCCACAACCCGGTGGACTGGTACCCCTGGGGGCCGGAAGCCCTGGAACGCGCGGTGGCCGAGCGCAAGCCGATCTTCCTCTCGGTGGGTTACTCGGCCTGCCACTGGTGCCACGTCATGGAGCACGAGTCCTTCGAGAACGAGGTCGTGGCGAAGGCTATGAACGAGAACTTCGTCAACATCAAGGTCGATCGCGAAGAGCGGCCGGATGTGGACGAGTTCTACATGAAGGCCGTGCAGACGCTGACCGGACAGGGCGGCTGGCCCATGAGCGTGTTCTTGACGCCGGACCTCGAGCCGTTCTTTGGCGGCACGTATTTCCCGCCCGTCGGGCGACAGGGGATGCCCGGCTTCCATCAACTGCTGATCGCGATCGCGGGCCGCTGGGAGCAGAACCCCGACGGCCTGCGCAGTCAGGGACAGAAACTGATCGACATGATTGCGCGCGAGGCCTCGGCGAAGACAGCTTCGACCCTCGACGGGGGCGTGCTCGACAAGTCCTTGGCCCAGATCACGCAGAGCTACGACTCGAGCTGGGGCGGCTTCGGCGACGCGCCCAAGTTCCCGCACGCCATGGATGTGCGTGTGTTGTTCTGTCATTGGCGGCGCGCCGATTCTCCGAGCGCCCTGGCCATGGCGACCTACACCCTCGACCGCATGGCCGAGGGCGGCATCTACGATCAACTCGGCGGCGGGTTCCACCGCTACAGCACGGACGAGCGCTGGCTCATCCCGCACTTTGAGAAGATGCTGTATGACAACGCCCTGTTGATCCCGGCCTACCTCGAGGCTTTCCAAATCAACGGGGAAGAGCGTTACGCCGACATTGCGCGGCAATGCTGCGAATGGGTGTTGCGCGAGATGATGACGCCGGAGGGCGGTTTCGCCAGCACGCAGGACGCCGACACCGAAGGTGAGGAGGGGCTTTTCTTTGCCTGGACTCCGGAGCAGTTGGACGAGGTACTGGGTGCCAAAATCGGCGCACAGGCCGCCGCCTGGTACGACGTGACGGCCCACGGCAACTTCGAGCACGGGCGCTCGGTTCTCTGGCGCCACGAGTCACCGGAAGCGGTGGCAGCTGAGCTGCGCGTGGACGTGGCGACCTTGAGCGCCACCATGGAGGCGGCGCGCGCGGCGCTCTTCGAGGCGCGCGAGCAGCGCGTGCGTCCCGACACCGACGACAAGGTCTTGGCTTCCTGGAACGGCCTGATGATCGGTGCCCTGGCGCGAGCCCACCAGGTGCTCGGCGATGGACGTTACCTGGCCGCCGCCCAGGGCGCGGCGCGCTTTGTGCTCGAGAAAATGCGCCTCGAGGACGGGCGCCTGTTCGCCACCGCCCGCCATGGCCGCGCCCACCTGGACGCCTACCTGGACGACTACGCCTTCACCATTTCAGGCCTGTTGGACCTGTATGAGTCGGACTTCGACGAGCGCTGGATTCGCGAGAGCCTGGCCCTGCACGACGTCCTGGGCGAGGGCTTTCGCGACGCAACCCAGGGCGGCTACTTCACCATTGGCAGCCAGTCGGAGCAGCTGCTCGTGCGCCTCAAGAATCCCCACGACGGCGCCCTGCCCGCCGGCAACGCCGTGCATGCCGGCAACCTGCTGCGGCTGGCAGCCCTGACCGGGCGCGCCGAGCTGGGCGAGGAGGCCGCCCGCGTCATCGACTCCATGGGCGAGCTGACCAACCGCTATCCGCAGGCCTTCAGTCAGCTGTTGCAGGCGGTCCACGCCCAGAGGGAAGGCCTGCGCGAGGTGGTCATCTCGGGCGCCGAGGACGACCCGCGCACGGCCGAGATGCTGGCCAGCGTGCGCTCGCGATTCGACCCGGCCCGGGTGGTGGCCCTGGCCAGGCCAGGCTCGAGCGCCGAGCTGATCCCGTTGCTGGCCGACCGAGCGCCCTCCCCGGGCGCCGTGCGCGGCTACGTCTGCCGCCAGGGCGCCTGCCAACTCCCGGTCGAGACCGCTGCCGACCTGGCGGCTCAACTCGACTGAGCCGCACGGCCAGGTGGTAGACTTCGCCGTCCGTCCCGCCCTCCAACCGTCTGTTTCTTCGATCCTTCCGTCATGGCAGTCCCCCGAGTCCTCATCACCGGCGGTGGCCGCGGCATCGGCCGCGCCATCGCCCTGCGTTTCGCCCGCGAGGGCGCCCGCGTCGTCGTCGCCGCCCGTTCTTCTGACCAGCTCGACGACGTCGCCGTCGAGATCGATGCCGCCGGCGGTAGCGG
>CAYOTF010000197.1:0-714 GCA_964406805.1 uncultured Zetaproteobacteria bacterium
AAAGTGATGCACCCAGTGGCTTGCCTAAGGGGGAGCGAAATGAGCCTGCCAACATCCGTCAAGTCTCCCAATATATCGCAAAACTTCGCAAGCAAGAAGAAATGACTATCATCGCCGCCTGCAATAAAAATGCTGAGGAGTTATTTCAATTATGAGCCCAACATCCAATATTCTTCATGAACGCACCCATATTCTTTTGGGTGAATCAGGTTTGCTCAGACTTATGAATAAACATGTACTTATTGTTGGACTTGGCGGTGTCGGTGGCGCGGCAACCGAAGCGATTGCCCGCATTGGTGTGGGTAAAATCACCTTATTGGATCATGATGTGGTGGGGCTTTCCAACCTCAATCGCCAGCTTATTGCCTTGCAATCGAATATTGGCGACAAAAAAACCACCGTTGCGGCTGAACGTATTGCCAATATCTACCCCGCTGCAACGGTCAATATCCATGATGATTTTATTCACCCTGATAATGTGACTGAGCTACTGCATTTTTATAAGCCTGATTATGTATTGGACTTTATTGATTCGGTGGTGTGCAAAGCAGCCTTGGTGTTTGCATGCCAACAAGCCCATATTCCTGTGGTCACCAGCTTGGGTGCTGGCGGTCGTTTGGATGTGAGTAAAGCCGAAGTCACGACCTTGAACAAAACCCACACCTGCGGATTGGCGCGTGCTTTGCTTGGACGGTTGCGGAAACTTCGCGCGTC
>CAYOTF010000197.1:761-4026 GCA_964406805.1 uncultured Zetaproteobacteria bacterium
ATCAATTCCTTGCCACACGAACCCATTCCTGGTGAACCCGATGCAAGACCGCGTGCCACCAATGGTACCATTTCTTATTTGCCCAATATTTTTGGTTTTATGACCGCAGGTTATGCGATTCAGCAAATGCTGAACGACGACTAACCGCCTCTTTTATTCCACACCATTCATCAAGGATTATATATGCCTTCTCTTTCATTTCGTCAAACTTTGAAATCTTTAAAAAAAGCCATGCAACTACGCATTCTCCTGCTTGATGGTGCGATGGGAACCATGATTCAAGCTTATAAGCTTGAAGAAGACGATTATCGCGGCGAACGTTTTGCTGACTGGGCATCTGATTTAAAAGGCAACAATGATTTATTGAGCCTCACTCAGCCCCATATTATTAAGGAAATTCACAGGCAATATTTAGAGGCGGGTTCAGATATTCTTGAAACAAACACCTTCAATGCCAATGCAGCTTCCATGGCAGATTATGGCATGGAAGCACTGGTTTATGAGTTGAATGTGGCTGGCGCAACACTCGCGCGTGAAGCGTGTGATAGCATCGCAACGGATGATAAACCTCGCTTTGTCGCGGGTGTGGTGGGACCTACATCCAAAACGGCTTCGTTTTCTCCTGATGTCAATGATACAGGCTTTCGCAATGTCACTTATCAGGAATTGGTCGAAACCTATAAAGTTGCCACCAAAGGTTTGATGGATGGTGGTGCAGATATTATTTTGATTGAAACGGTTTTTGATGTACTCAATGCCAAGGCTGCGATTTATGCGGTCAAAGAGACGTTTGAAGAAGTCGGTGCTGAACTGCCGATTATGATTTCAGGCACCATTACCGATGCTTCGGGGCGCACCCTTTCAGGACAAACAGCGACAGCATTTTACAATTCCATGGCACATGCAAGACCCCTTTCCATTGGTTTGAACTGTGCGCTGGGTGCAGGTGAATTGCGCCAATATATTGAGGAGTTATCCAAATCATCCGACTGTTATATCAATGCCCACCCCAATGCAGGCTTGCCCAATGCGATGGGTGGTTATGATGAAACGCCTGAAGAAATGGCAGCGGAAATTGGTGAGTGGGCGAGATCAGGCTTTTTGAATATTATTGGTGGTTGCTGTGGTACAGGACCTGACCACATCAAGGCAATGGCGGAAGCTGTGGATGGTGTTGTGCCACGTGCCATTCCTGATGTTAAAGTGCAATGTCGTTTATCAGGCTTAGAGCCGCTGCACATTGATGAAAACTCATTGTTTGTGAATGTGGGTGAGCGTGCGAATGTGACGGGATCTGCCAAGTTTAAACGTTTAATCATGCAAGGTGATTACGACACTGCCCTAGATATTTGCCGTGAACAGGTGGAAAACGGCGCGCAGATTATTGATGTCAACATGGATGAAGCCATGCTGGATGGTGTGGTGGCGATGCGGACTTTTCTCAATCTCATCGCATCCGAACCTGATATTTCCAAAGTGCCTGTGATGATTGATAGCTCGAAATGGGAAATTATCGAAGCAGGTTTGCAATGTGTACAAGGCAAAGGCGTGGTCAACTCCATTTCACTCAAAGAGGGCGAAGAGGCTTTCATTGAACGTGCTAAATTGATTCGTAAATATGGCGCGGCAGCCATTATCATGGCCTTTGATGAAGATGGGCAGGCCGATACTTATCAGCGTAAAACCGAGATTTGCGCACGTTCATACAAAGTTTTAACTGAAAAATGTAATTTTCCGCCAGAAGATATTATTTTTGACCCCAATATCTTCGCCATTGCGACAGGTATTGAAGCACACAATAACTATGCCGTGGATTTTATTGAAGCCACGGGTTGGATTAAGAAGAACCTTCCACATGCCATGATTTCAGGCGGTGTGTCCAATGTATCGTTCTCATTTCGCGGCAATAACCCTGTGCGTGAAGCGATTCACTCGGTATTTTTATACCATGCGATTAAGCAGGGCATGGGTATGGGTATTGTGAATGCTGGACAATTGGCAGTATATGATGATTTACCGACTGAATTGCGTGAAGCCGTTGAAAATGTGGTGCAAAATCGACAAGGTGAAAGCAATGCCGATGCAACGGATTTCTTACTTGAAATTGCCGATAAATATCGTGGTGATGGCGTTGTCGCTAAAAAAGCTGATGATGAATGGCGTAAATTACCTGTAGATAAACGCTTGGAACATGCTTTGGTGAAAGGCATTGATGCCTTTGTCACCGAAGATACTGAAGAAGCACGGCAGGCATTTGATACCCCCATTGAAGTGATTGAAGGGCCACTCATGGATGGTATGAATGTGGTGGGTGATTTGTTCGGTGAGGGTAAAATGTTCTTGCCGCAAGTGGTGAAATCTGCGCGCGTGATGAAAAAATCTGTGGCGTATTTGATGCCGTACATTGAAGCTGGCAAAGCCGAAGGCGCGAACTTATCCAACGGTAAGATATTGATGGCGACTGTGAAAGGCGATGTGCATGATATTGGTAAAAATATTGTGGGCGTGGTGCTTCAGTGTAACAATTTTGAAGTGATTGATTTGGGTGTGATGGTATCAGCCAATACGATCTTGGAAGAAGCTAAAAAACATGATGTGGATATCATTGGTTTGTCAGGTTTGATTACCCCATCCTTGGATGAAATGGTACATATTGCCAAAGAAATGAAGCGTTTGGATTTCACATTGCCGATTATGCTGGGTGGTGCGACGACCTCCAAAGCGCATACTGCGGTGAAAATTTTCCCTGAGTATGATGAACCGATTATTTGGGTGAAAGATGCTTCTCGCGCCGTTGGTGTGGCACAGAATTTAATTTCAGAACTCAATCGTGCTGATTTTGTTGAGAAAACAAGGCTTGAATATATCGGTGTTCGTGAGCGTTATTTGGGTCGTCAAAAACAAATCAATTGGTTGAGGCTAGAAGCCGCCAGATCTAATCCAACAGACCTCAATGATGCTACCATTGCATCAGCCCCCAAGCAGCTTGGTGTGACAGTGTTGGATAAGCTATCCATTGCGGATATTCGTGACTATATTGATTGGTCGCCATTCTTTGGTGCATGGGAACTCAACGGTGCCTATCCGCGCATTCTGAATGATCCGCACAAAGGCAAGGAAGCGCAGAAGTTGTTTGATGAAGCCAATGAATGGCTGGATAAAATCATTGCCGAAGATTGGTTTTCACCCAAAGCGATTTTTGGGCTGTTCCCAGCACAAGCCACCGATGATGACAGTGTGATTGTGTATGAAGATGAAGCGAAAA
>CAYOTF010000198.1:0-3977 GCA_964406805.1 uncultured Zetaproteobacteria bacterium
GCCGGTATCGAGCAGTGATTCGCCTTTTGATGTGGCGCTGGTGGAGGCGGATATGTTGATGACATCGGCCGATAAACGTTTGCCGGCCAATTCGAAGCTGGTGCGTGTGCGTGTTGAATTTTCAAAAAACAGATTGATGATGGTCTTGCCGCGCAGGGTGGGTGCTTTTTTCAAGGAGCGGCGATTGATGTCGATAAACGAGTGGCCGAGATTAACCAGGTAATCGATTTGCTCGTGATCGAGCTCGGCGATGCCGAACAGATGCTTGAACGGACGCATTATTTCACCTGCCTTTGCTCAATATGCCAGTCGTCGGCTGCTGTACCCTGTGTCGTCGTAATCAATTCAATCGTACAATTGGCCGGTGCCGGATGGGTTAAACCGATGCAGTTGGCTGAGATGGGCAATTGCCGGCCACCACGATCCACTAGAATAGCCAACTTGATGGAGGCTGGTCTGCCATAATCAAACAATTCATCCATGGCGGCGCGAATGGTGCGGCCGGAATACAGCACATCATCGATCAGCCAGATGTCTTTGCCGCTGACATCGAAGGGTAGGGTGCTGGGGCGCACTTCGGGGTTGGGGCCTATGGTGGCGTGATCATGCCGGTACAAGCTGATGTCGAGGTCGCCACGGTGAATGGTGTGTCCGGCATCGTTGAGCTGTTGTTCGATGGCATCGGCAACCTTGGCACCGCCACTGTGAATGCCGACCAGATAAATTTCGTTCGGGGTGTTCTCAGAGGTGGTGTTCAAATCGGCGATAGCAGTGCTCATGCTGTTTAAGGCGCGTTTTACTGCTGCTTGGTCAAATAAAATACAATCAGTAGTAACACGATCTGTTGTAAAATAATCGGTCATTTCAACTCCGGATGTGCAGCCAGAAAATCTTCCAGAATCACGGCCGCAGCCGTTTGGTCAATTTTCTCTTTTACTTTTTTCTCATTTAAGCCCTGCCCGTATAAACGCTCTTTGGCTGTCCAGGTCGATAGGCGTTCATCTTGAAAAGTGACGGGTAGGGGGCAATGGTGTTGCAGATCTTTGACGGCAGAGCGCGCGTCTCTGGCCTGTACTCCTTCGCTGCCATCCATGTTCATCGGCAAGCCTGCGATAATGCCTCGGGAGCCGTATTCCTTGATCAGCTTGAGCAATTGTTTCGGCCAGCCTTGATCCTTGCGGTGCAAATAGGTGATGCCACGGCAGGAATACGCCAAGCGATCACAGACGGCCACGCCGATACGTTTCATGCCGATATCGAGTGCAATTAAAGGCAGTTGCAGGGTGGGAGTGGAATCAGCTGAAAGCTGGGGCGTATTATTGTCAGTCATAGCTTGGCAGCCGAGGTGTCAGTCATAAATCAGTAGTTGAGCAGGATGCGAGCATCGTCAAATCCCAGTTGTTTTAAGGTTTCTGTACACGCATCGACCATCACATTCATGCCGGCCAGACATGCGACGGCATTGCTGCTGTCCGGTTGATCCGATTCGAGTGCATGTTGCACATAGCCAATAGGACCTTCCCAATTATCATGCCCCATCTCCAAACTGGTGGATACTTCGATATGATGTTCGCCGAGCTCTTCCAGTTCATCAGTCAGCAATTGATGTAAGGATGTCAAAAAACCGGCATAAATATGGATTTTACCGTAGTCGCTGCGATGTTGGATTAAATGCCGCCAGACACTGCGCAATGGCGCGATACCGGTACCCACACCAATCAGGTAGACATCAGAACCCTTGTGCGACTCCAGATCAAAGCCTTTGCCCATCGGTCCTTCGATAGCCAGTTCAGCACCAGCCTGGATATTGCATAAATAGTGCGACAACGTACCGGAGCTTTTAACAAAAAACTCGTAGGCATCTGTATCTTCAGGGCTGGAAGCAATGGCGAAATAGCCGGGCGGCGGGTCTTGCAGGCCGGGAATAGCGATGCGCACATATTGCCCTGCCTGAAAGGGTTGCACGGCGATGCGTGTCTTGGTTTCCAGCGTTAGCTGCACCACTTCATCCTGACAGTCCGGGTCAGTCATCCGTACATTTTCTTTGACCCGCATGCGATATGTAGAAGAATCAGTCACTTGTCTCTCCAAAAGAGGCTGTATTGGATACAAGGAGCGCCCAAGATGCAAGCAACAAAATCACTGGAATTACGCCTGCCGACCACAACGATGGCTGAAGATGTTTTTGAGCAATTGGCTGAATCGTTGCAAACACTCGGTGTTGCAATGGAAATCGATGCCGATAGCGGTCAAAGCAGTCATATCGCATGGTTTGCTGTTGATGGCGGGGAAGCGGAAAAACGCAGACAAATCGAGCTTGCCTTGAACCAATGCAATATCGATTCCAGGTTTGTGGCTTTGACCTTATTGGAAAACGAAGGCTGGGAAACCGCCTGGCAGAAGGATTGGCATGCGATGCCGGTCGGTAAGCGTTTGTGGGTGAGACCTTCGTTTTGTCTGCCACCAGCTGATGATCGAATCGATGTGGTGCTTGATCCGGGTATGGCTTTTGGCACCGGCACCCATGCAACCACACAGCTTTGTCTGGAAGCGATTGAACGTGTATGCAGCGATCATCCACCGGCGACGCTGCTGGATATGGGAGCAGGCTCCGGCTTGCTTGCTATTGCCGCCTTAAAGCTGGGCGCAGGATCTGCGCTGGCCATCGATATGGAAACGGAATCGGTAGAAGCCTGCACGGCCAATGCGGCCATGAATACAGTGACATTGAATGCTGTGCTGGCTGATACACCACCAACGGGTCAGTTTGATCTGGTTGTGGCAAATATTTTGGCAGCCCCTCTGGTGTGGATGGCCAAAGAACTCGCAGCCTGTGTTAGCCAGCGTTTGATTCTCTCTGGCCTGCTTATTGATCAAGTCGATGATGTTGCGCTAGCTTATGTGGATGAAGGGCTAATCGAAGTACGCCGCGATTCACAAGGCGAGTGGGCTTCTGTTGAATTCTTAATTGCCAGTAAATAAACTTTCCTGCCACTTTGTCGCCCCCTCGGCTCGGGTTCTCAACGCTCTCTCTTGGAGGATACAAATGATGTCAATTTGGGGGTGAGGTTGTTTGTGGTTTCTTCAAAATAATGTCCAGGGTACGGAGCGCAACATGAACAAAATAATACCATCCATAGGCTTTATGCGATTGCCCGCAGTACTGGCTGTTTACCCAGTATTCAAAACAACCTGGTGGGCAGGCGTAAAATCAGGCCGTTACCCACAACCTGTCAAACTCGACCTCAAAACAACAGCGTGGAGGGTCAGCGATATTGTAAGGCTGATTGATAAAATAAGTGGTGACGACTCAAGATAGTCTTGCTCAAGTCAGGCGAATCATTTTTTGATAATTAAATGCCTGTTGGGTTTTTGTCTTCGGAACTCCAGACCCTATACCCAGTTTTCAATACGCAGAGCATCCACGCGATTAAACTCTTTTTCGTTGTTCGTAACCAGAATAAGACCTTCACTACGAGCATGCCCAGCAATATGAAGATCATTCACACCAATGGTTTTACCCTTGCGCTCTAAATCTGCACGAATATTGCCATCATGCGCAGCTGATTTTTCATCATATTTGAGCATTAAAAGCTTTCTCTTTCCGGTTGCTCCTGCGAAGCACGCTGTGCCATAAAGTCATTGCTTACGGAATCAGAAGACAGAAAAAAACTATCCCAGCTTTTATGAGTAGGTGACAGTATTCTATCCTGCCCCACGACACGCACAGACACTTTTTTAACCGTATCAGGGAATCGGGTGTCTGCCGGCAAACGGACAGCTTGAGTTCGGTTGTTTACAAATACAGATCCAATAGACATGGGCACACCTCTCTTAGCTCAACAGGCTAATCATATCTGGGGCAGTGTATATTGCAAAGGTATACCTGATTACGTATTAATTGCAGCTAAATGCTCTCAGGTCGTGTATACTAATGATGTGACTTCAGATGGAGGTAACATCATGAAAAACAAGGT
>CAYOTF010000199.1:0-3905 GCA_964406805.1 uncultured Zetaproteobacteria bacterium
TATAACATTGTTGTGAACAACCTGCTGACAGCACTGGCAGGAACGAGTGCCGTGGCCAGTACCGGTAAAGCCACAGCAGCCACCTTAACCGGTTCAGCAGTGACCCCGGGAGATGTGAACAACTGGCTTACGAACAATGAACCGAACACAGGCAGCAACCCCAAAGCTTACATCAACTGGATACTGTTTGATGAGCAGTTCAGGGTGGTGAGTGGAAGCAGTGGATTCAGTATGATAAGTACTGCCAATACAGTATACACGCATCCTGCACAAAGTGTAGGTATCATCAAGAATGGATACCTTTATGTATACTGTTCGAATGAGAGCAACACAGATGTGTTCTTTGATAACTTGCAGGTGGTGCATAATAGAGGGCCTTTATTAGAGGAAACCCACTACTATCCGGCTGGGTTAACGATGGCAGGTATTAGTAGCCGTTCGGCGATGAAACCGGAGAACAGATACAAATACAACGGGAAAGAGTTACAACACCAGGAGTTCAGTGATGGTAGTGGGCTAGAGTTATACGACTATGGTGCCAGGATGCAAGACCCACAGATTGGAAGATGGCATAGAGTAGACCCCCTTGCAGATTTGGGTAGAAGATGGTCACCTTACAACTATGCATTTGACAACCCTATCAGATTTATTGATCCTGATGGCATGTGGAGTGAGAGTGCTACTGGATGGAGTACGAATAATGCGGGTGAGATAAGTGCATTTATGCAGCAACTTAAAAGCAGTTCTGCTAAAGGTGGGGATGATTGGGTAGCTGCAAGAGATAAGGATGGGAACCTGTCGCCGGTTTTTGATGCGAACGTAACAAATGCAGATCAGGCAAGAGCCAAGTATGGTGCTGATGCTAGGTATTTAGGCAAGGATTATAAGTATACTGCAAAGGATAATGGGAAGTCATATCATCTCACAACAAGTAAGCAAGGGTTCGAGGGAAGTGTAGAAGAAATCAAACCGGCAGTTACACAAGCGGATGCTGCGAATACAGAACCGAAGAATGGCAACACAGCTGTTGATGAAGCAAGTACTGCTGCTAATGTTGTTGGTATAGAAGCAGGAGGCGTTGACGCAGCATTGAAAAAAGGTATAGGCGCCGCAGAGGATTTAGGGAAGGCAGCAGGCACAGCTGGTAAAGTTTTACAGGGAGTGGGGGTTGCAACTGCGGGAGTTAGCATTGCAACTGCGGGATACAAACTTTATAAGCATCCTACGGCGGGTAATGCTACTAGGGTTGCTGTTCAAGCCGTAGCAGTTGCTGCGAATTTTATCCCGGTAGTTGGGTGGGGTGTTTCACTTGGAATTGGAGTTGCGGATTTGGTTTGGGGAGATCAATTTTATAACTGGATAGATAAGAAATAACACTATGCTTGACTATTTATATTATAAGCTGTACAGAGCTTTTTTACTTTCTTCTATAAAGGACATTGCAGCATATGTTGCACCAATTGCAGTAGGTTCTTTATTAGGCATTAATATTTTTGTTATAAACGGCTTCTTAGCTAAACTTGACCTTATCCCGTTTTTTTATTCAAGTAGTTTTCAAGCTGGTTTTTTTACGGTGTTATTGATGGTAATCTTTGCTTTTTATTACTTGACGAAAGGTAGATACAAAAGAATAATTGAGAAATATACTGATGAGTCCAATGCCCAAAGGATAAAGGGCAATGTAATAGTAGCCATTTATGTGAGTGTATCTTTTATTGCAATTTTTGCAGTAGCATTTTTTAAGCCGGGATATTTGCCAGAATAAAAAGAAAAAATGTGATTCTTATTTAGAAGCCCCGGAGTAATCCGGGGCTTTGTTGTTTAATGGTTATAAGCTTTAGAAGTTTTTGCATCTCTGATGATAGCGTTGGCGAGGAAGAACAGCTTGTCTTTAATGGCTGGTTCGAGATCATCGATCTCGTAAATAAGTTTGAGTGTTTTTTTATCGATGGCGGATTTTTTGCTGTTACCGGCGAGGTAATCTAAGGAAACATCAAGGGCTTCGGCGATTTTAGCAGCCACTTCAATAGAGGGCATTACCTCGTTACGTTCATAGCGGCCAATGATCTCTCTTGACACACCGGCAGCCTTGCCGAGCTCTGTCTGGTTCATATTCTTCTGCTTACGCAGGTCTGTAATCTTATCTCCTATGTTCATATACTGCACAATTAACCATGATTTTGGACTGATACGAACAAAATTAGAGAACTATTGTGGGTAAATAAAAAGATAGTTCGCAACAATAAAAGGCATTATTGCTTACATTTGTGACAGATAGTTCACAATAAAAAATATTATCCACATGGCAGTAAAGAGTATCAGACGTGCGAAGCTGCACTACAAGCACCGGGTAACCGGTGGCGATTGGAGCAGGCCGGGCAGGTGCCAAACGATCCCCTGGTTAAATGTGTGCGGGTTGTGGCTGGAACAGGCGGGTTTTAAAGTAGGTGATCCGGTAGAGATCCGTGTAGAACACAATACACTGACCATAAAAAACTGTTCAACAGATGGACATAACAACCATTAAAGAGCAATTACCGATCAGGGAAGTGTTGCAGCATTACAACCTGTACCCCGATAAACAGAACCGCCTGCGCTGCCCGTTCCACGATGACAGTACCCCGAGTTTACAGGTGTACTATAAAACGCAGACGGCGTATTGCTTCAGCAGTAACTGCGCCACGCACGGCAAGAGCATGGATGTGATAGATTTTATCATGCACCTGGAAAAATGCAGTAAGCATGAAGCGATTGAAAAAGCAAAGACACTGATCGGTGGAGATAACCAGCTGCAACGCTTAACCCGGCAGGCGGTACTTACAAAAATGTTCAGCTATTTTAAAAATGCGGTGTACAACTCAAAACCTGCACAGGAGTATTTACAATCGAGGTGTATTGACTACAAGCAAACGGAAGTGGGCTACAACGCCGGCCAGTTCCATCACGGCACAAGAAAAGACGAAGCGCTGATAAAGAGTTGTATTGAACATGGCTTATTAAATGATGTGGGTAACAAAAGCCGCACGGGCGATACAGCGTATAATGTGTTTGGTAAATGGTGCATCGTGTTTGCACTCAAAGACAGCAGTAACCATGTATCAGGCTTATACTTCAGAAGCACGTTAAACAACCAGGACCAGCGTCATTTTTATTTAAAAGACCGGTCTGGTCTATATCCTAAATACCCCGCAACTGATACAAAGAAATTAATCCTCACCGAAAGCATCATTGATGCGGCTACCTTATTGCAAATCCCCGCTATTACAGCGCAGTACAGTGTTTTAGCGTTATATGGCACCAATGGATTTACGCAGGAACACCAGGCAGCGATTAAATCTTTGACGGAGTTAGAAGAGATTATTTTTTGGCTCAATGCCGATCAACCAGGTGCAGCAGCTGCCAGCAAACATGCAGGTGTATGTAGAGAACTGCTTGCACAACTAAAGCTTAGTTGTGTAAAGATGCCATCGGGAGAAGACATCAACAGTATGGCACAGGCGCATGATAATACGGATGTCTTTATTGATTTACTGGAGCAGCGGACAGCAGATTTTTCTTTTTCAATTGAAAAGAAAAATGATAGTGAGGAAAGCGAAAAAGCAAAGTTGTTTATTGAACGTGGAGCGCCCAAGCATACAACAAAAACACCACCCCCTATAACTACCGGTGAACTGGACAGTACGAACCCCTACAAGCTGCGCTACGAAAGGGATACAGTAAACTACTATGTGCAGGGTGGACTACCCAAGGCCACAGACAATATGAAGATCATGCTGGTGATAGAAGACAAAGCCAGTACACAAAAAGCCAGGAACCGCATTGACCTGTACGAGGACAAGCAGGTAGAGAAACTGTGCAAAGAGGCAGGCGAAAAACTATCCCTGCCAGCAGCTACACTGCAGGCC
>CAYOTF010000200.1:0-3880 GCA_964406805.1 uncultured Zetaproteobacteria bacterium
ACACCTTGAGGCAATGCAGTTTCATAGTTAATTGGTGCAGGTGTATTCATTCCAGATCCCATATTTTTGATTTTAGTTTTAGCCTCTTCAGACATTTTGTCCATTGACCATGGAGGATCCCAAACAATGTCTACGTTGACATTATTTACTCCTGGAACTTTTTTTACATATCTTGTAGCATCTTGAACCAGAGTTTCATGGAGTGGACAGCCTTGTGTGGTCATTGTCATTTTGATATTAACGTCATTGTTTTCTGCAACATCAATTCCATAAATTAATCCCATCTCTACAATATTGAGAGGAACCTCAGGATCCATGCATTGCTTGAGTGATTCCTCAATTGCTTGTGCAGAAACGGTACTCATATTGTTAAATGCAGTTTAAAAAACAATAAAAACTTTCTATTAATTAGCTTCAAATAATTTTTTGATAGATTCTTCATAGGGTGGTTTAGCCACACCCTTTTCTGTAATAATTCCTGAAATTAGTTCTGGTGGAGTCATATCAAATGCTGGATTTATGACATTAATGTCATCTGGAGCAGTTTTTTTGTCTCCAATTCCTGTAACTTCACTACCTTTTCTCATTTCTATGATAACATCTTCAGCTTTACTTTTCATATCAAATGTAGATAATGGTGCTGCTACATAGAATGGAATTCCATGTTGTTTTGCCATTGTAGCCACTTGATAGGTTCCAATTTTGTTAAAGACGTGTCCAGTTTTTATAATTCTGTCTGCACCAACTATAACTTTGTCAACAAGGCCATTTGCCATGGTATAACCTACGGCAGTATCTGGAATAAGACTAACATCAAATCCGTCATGTTTTAGCTCAAAAGCAGTTAATCTAGAACCCTGTTGTACAGGTCTAGTTTCAGTAGCTATTACTTTGATATTTTTTCCACTCTCTTTAGTTGCACGAATAACACCTAAAGCTGTTCCATATGCTACTGTTGCCAATGCACCTGCATTACAATGAGTCATTATTGTATCATTATTATCAAAAAGAACAGAGCCATTCTTTCCCATGGTTTTGTTTATTTCAATATCTTCATCTGCCATTTTTTTGGCTTTAGAAATAACTAATTCTTTAATTTGTTCAACAGAGTCTCTCGATTTTACAACATTCATAATTTTTTCTAATCCCCATCCCAAATTCATTGCAGTAGGTCTTGTTTCAAATAGAATTTGTTTTGCTTTTTCCAGGTCTGAAATCAATTCGTCTTTACTAGTTGCATTACTTTGTAATGCAGCTAATGCTAATCCAAATGCTCCTGATACTCCAATTGCTGGAGCTCCTCTAACTACTAAATTTCTGATGGCATCTGCAACTTGATTAAAATCATCATATTCTACAAAAACAAGTTCGTTTGGTAATTTTGTTTGGTCAATCATTACAACTTTGTTATTTTTCCATTCAACAGTTCGCAAAGAAGAGTTAAGTTTTGATGAATTATTCACGAATTCTTGAAATAAAATACCCTATTTTAACGAAATAATTCTTTAAATTTTTTATTAAAAAATTCAAAATTATTTTTAAACGTTATATTAGATTCAAATGTAATAATTTCAGTGATTACTAAATCAGATCTTGAAAAAATCGATACTAAAGAAATGTTCAAGATTTATGACAAATGGCCTGAGATTGCAAGAAATTCCTACTATTCAGATTTAGAAACAATAGATTTTGAACAAATAAACCACATTGTATTTGCAGGTATGGGTGGTTCTGGTGCATTAGGAGATTTTTTTTCCGCAATTTTATCCAAAACTAGTTTACATGTAAATGTTGTAAAGGGATATCTGCTTCCAAAAACTGTAGATGATAATACATTAGTTGTTACAACTAGTGTATCTGGAAATACAACAGAAACGTTATCAATATTAGATTCAGCAAAAAAAATGGGGTGTAAAATTATTGCGTTTTCCTCAGGTGGAAAAATGGAAGAATATTGTACTCAAAATAAAATTCAATTTAGAAAAATTCAAAAATTTCATTCGCCTAGAGCGTCATTTGTGAGTTTTTTATATTCGATGTTACAAATTCTCGCATCAAGCATTCCAATAAAAAAAGAAGAAATTGAAAATTCCATCAGAGAGTTAGAAAAAACTAAAGATAATATATCTTCAGATAATTTGGAATCATCTAATGAATCACTTAGTTTAGCAATGTCATTAAATGGAATTCCTTTAATTTATTATCCATGGGGATTACAAGCAGCTGCAATTAGGTTTAAGAGTGCATTACAAGAAAACGCAAAAATTCATGCAATAGTTGAGGATGTTGTAGAAGCTAGTCATAACGGAATCGTTTCTTGGGAAATAAAATCAAATGTAGAGCCAATTTTACTTCAAGGTAAGGATGATTTTGAAAAAACTAAAGAAAGATGGAAAATTTTTGAAGGTTATTTTAATGAAAAAAATATTAATTTTAAAAAAATTGTATCAAGAGAAGGAAATATTATTTCTAAATTAGTTAATTTGATTTATGTATTAGATTACACATCAATCTATTTGGCAGTAAGAAAAAATATAGAACCAACACCTGTAGATTCTATTGATTATGTCAAAAAAAGACTATAATCTCAAAAAACATTTTGAGTGTTAATTGATATTAGCAATTTTACTATATCATCATCTGAGACATTTTTAGGGTTATAATCTAGATGTTTTCTGTCTAGCTGAATAAGTTTTGCAGCCTCATTCAAATCCTGATTTAATTGAATAGGTGCAAAGTTTAATTTTTCTACTAATAGTTTGAATCTCTCATAAAATTGTGAATCATTGAATTTATGAGCAATTGTGGTTGTAAATGCTAATGCATGCCCATGAGAAATTCCCTCATTAGAAAAAACATAAGATAGTGCATGTCCTAGTGTTGTTGAAGAATTTCCAAATCCCAATCCGGATATCATAGCTCCATATGCCAAATTTTCATACTTTTCATTAACTAATGCTTTTTCTAGAACGTCAAATGCTTTCTTACAGAGAAATCTTGTATAATCATTTGCAAGCTTACTATCAAATGCCTCTGTACATTGTGCACAAGCATCAATTGCAGAATTTTTGATTATTTCAAGAGGAGTGTCTTTAATAAAAAATGGATCAACTATGGAAACATCTGCAAGCAGATCATCGCTATGAAAACTGGTTTTTTTCCCATCTATTTTTAAAACTGAGATTCTAGTTACTTCACTTCCACTACCAAAAGTGGTCGGAATCAAGATTTTTGTCTTTTTTAATTTAAAACCCACATATTTTGCTACATCGAGTGAACTTCCACCTCCCAACCCAATCACTGAAGAAAAATTATGATTAAACTCAGAAAGAATTTTGTTTATTGTGTCCATGGAAGGATTTGGTTCAACTAAATCAAAGAGAGTAAAATTTTGAATTTTTAGATAGTCTAGCCATTCTCGTGATTTTGCTCCAGCAGAAGTTATTAAAAGTGCATTTTTTGGAAAATTAAAATTTTGACAGGAATTCATTCCAAAAATTATTTCTTTAGGCTGTCTAATTGTATTCAAACGATTACTCTGTGATCGAATATTCTTTATAAGTACAGCAATGAAGAAACTTGATAATTAATAATGACAAACAGTGAAAAATTGAAGAAGTTATTGGAATCAAAGAAAATTGTAAAAGTTGGTGGTGCCTATGATGCATTATCTGCGAAACTTGTGGAAACATCAGGTTTTGATGCAATTTGGGCAGGAAGTTTTGCCATTTCAGCAACTCATGCGCTTCCAGATGCAAGTATTCTAACAATGACTGATTTTCTAAGAGTGGCTGAGAATATGGTTGATGCTTGCAATATACCTGTTATTGCTGATTGTGATACTGGTTTTGGAGGACCTAATAATGTTAGTCATGCTGTA
>CAYOTF010000201.1:0-3859 GCA_964406805.1 uncultured Zetaproteobacteria bacterium
GCAGGCTTTCAATGCTTGTGGCTTGTTGCAGCAAGGCATCGGCTGATATTTGCTGTTCGTGTTGTACTGCAGCAATACTGGCATTGATCTGGGGTTTATCCTGTTGCCATACAACTTTATTCTGTTCATTGCTGGCGCAGGCGCTCAGTGCAAGCGCACACAAGCAAACAACGGCCAGCGGTTGAAACGCTAGCCGTTGTTGATGCCGAGTGTGTTTGTTTTTAACGGCTAACAATGTCACCGCGACGATTCTGCGCCCAGCAAGCTTCACCACTGCCATTGCAGGCAGGACGTTCTTCGCCAAACGAGACGGTGTCGATACGGTTGGCGCTAACACCACGATTCGTCAGGTAATCACGTACGCTGTCAGCACGTTGCTGACCGAGAGCCAAGTTGTATTCACGGCTACCACGTTGATCGCAGTTGCCTTCAATGGTGATTTTGTTGCCATGGCTGGCATTTAACCATGCTGCATAGCCATCCAAGGTGGCGCGGGCTGCGGCATCAAGTGACGAACTGTCGAATGAAAAGTGGACAGATGTTGCTGAAGGCTTGGATGCATTAGCCTGATGAACAGCATGGGTGGATGCGCCGCTATGCGCGCTGGAATGGCTGGCTGCTTTGGCACCGGCATCCGATGTGACTTCCACCTTTTTGCTACAACCGGCAAACAGCATCGCTGCCGCTGCAATGGAAACCATAAGAATTTTTGATTTTGAACTGTTTTTTAACATAAACCTTCTCCCTTCGTGCTTTATGATGACGCATAGTGACATTTGCTTGATTGCAGTCAACACCCTGTGCGCAATTGCCTGTGCCGAAAGCTATATTATTGAATTAGCTTATTTTTTGGTGTTCATTGTTGAACTCAATATTTGAATTGAATTTGGATACAAGGTGTAATCATTTGGTTTGTATGGTGTTTCGGGAAATGATGCTTTCACCTCGCTGGTGATGAATGGTTTCTTGGAATGCCAGACGAATCAAAGGGTTTCGGATTGTGCTGAATGTTATCTGCTCTTGGCCGTGAGTGAAAAATCACTGCTGTCTTGTGGTGGAGATTCTATGAGCAATACAAACCGGCGGCTTGCCAATGCTGAGATGGTCTTGTTGTCGATGGTTGGTTTTCGAAATGTTGCTTGCTGCATGGCTTCATCGGTTGCTGGGTAAGTGAAATCAAGCAAGCGTGAAGCTAGACGTTGCTCGGGGGCGAACTTGGAAAAGAACACAATCTCGATGCGGGGCGGCAGCATGGGGGTAGATAGCAGGTTACGCACTTGCCCTTTGATGACGAACACTTTGCTAGCATCGGAGCGGCTAAGCCAGGTCGGCTGAACACTGTCGGGTAATATTTCCCAATCTTTATCACGGGCGGGGAGGTTGAAACCAAGGTTGATGATGGTGCTGCGTAACCAGCGTTTATCCATCCAAGCATCGTATTGGGAGTAAGAACCGGCTGCAGCGATGAGCGTTAAGATGATCATAAACCATGGTAAAAGGTGTGTGTGCTGCCGTTCGGGGAATACGGATTCGATATGCTCGTTGTTTTCTTGAATGCTTATCTGATCTGTAGGTTGAGCAGAGGATTGTTCAGAAGGTTGTTCGGAGGGCTGGGGGCTCGTTTTTTTAATAAACTCATGGCCGCAACGCTGGCAAAGCAGGGTCATTTCCTGAACGTGTGTATCGAGTTCATAATCAGCTTGGCAATGTGGGCAAATAAGATGCATGACGGAATAGTGCGGCCTGTATTGGTATTTGTCAGTAGCGCGGAGGTGTCGGGTCTTGGGTCATTGTATTCGGGTGACAGCGAAGCCTCCCGCAGCTACGGTTTGCAGCTATGTCCGTTGAGCAATCCCAAATTCATATGCAGCGCCTTATGCTCCGCTATCCATCCGGCAAGATTGCTCTGTCCGGAGTGACACTGGATATTCAACAGGGGCAGTTTGTTTATCTGGTGGGTGAGAGTGGGGCGGGAAAATCATCATTGTTGCGCATGTTTTATGGCGGCATTCGTCCGAGCTCCGGCACCTTGATGGTGCAGGGCGCGGATATGCGAAAGTCCGCTGAATCAAAAATTCGTGAGCTACGGCGGCATACGGGTATTATTTTTCAGGATCATAAATTATTATTCTCACGTACCGTGTTTGAAAATGTGGCTTTGCCGTTGCGTGTGCAGGGCTGGAAAACAGAGCGTTTGATCCCGCGTGTGCGCAAGGTGCTGGGCTATGTCGGGCTTGGCGATCGTTTATGGTCGTATCCGGAAGCGCTCTCCGGTGGTGAGCAGCAACGCGTGGCTATTGCGCGCGCTATGACCTCTAAACCGGCAGTGATTCTGGCGGATGAACCAACCGGTAATCTGGATATTGATACGGCGCGACGGGTATTGGATTATTTAATGGATTTGAACCGACAGGGCGCGACAGTGATTATGGCCACGCATGATCTGCATTTGCTGGAATCGCATCCCGGTCGTGTGATTCAGTTGCATGCCGGTGCGTTGGCTGGAGATGGCGGGTGAATCAACATCGTGCGGTAATCCCTGATAAAGTAACACTGCGGCTGCCGGGAGGCTTTCATCTGCCACCCTTTGGCATCCAGCAGGTGTTAGCCTTGATGATTGTGTGTGTTTCGCTGTGGGCGGTCGGATTGATTTGGCTGGGCATGCAGGGTGCAGGCCAGTGGGTGGGCAGTTGGCAGGATGATATTCGTATCCACGTTTACCTTGATAGTACGGAAATAGGTCAAGCGGTTGCTCTTAAAAAAGCGTTACAAGAAATTCCACAAGTCGGTTCGGTACGTCAAATTTCGGCTCAGGAGGCTGCTATCTGGATGCAAGGCTGGTTAAACGATGTTGGCATGAGTCAGCAGGAACTGGCAAACCATTTGCCGATCAGCTTTGAGATTGCCTTGCTGGATGAGCAGGCTGAGTTTTTATTTGATGATATTCGTGATGTGGCAAGTAGGTTCGGAGCGCGGGTAAACGAAGATGAAGTCAATCTGGCTCAGGCGCACCACTGGATTGCGCAAGCGGAACTGCTTGCCTGGTTTGCATCGTTAATTTTAGCCATGGCCATGGCACTGATTATATCGAATACCCTGCGTATGACGCTGATTGCCCGCTCCGATGAAATTCATTTGATGCGTTTGATGGGCGCACAGGAATGGTTTGTACGCATGCCGTTCATTCTCGAAGGCATGGTACTCGGAGCAGGTGCCGGTGTGGCAGCATGGCTTTTACTCTGGCCGGTTGTGATCGGTACCGATGAATGGTTGTCCACCATGCAAGTGGATTTAAGTATCTGGATTATGATATTCCCTTTGCTGTTTGGTGGTGCTCTTGTCGGCACATTGGGCGCGATGGTTGCAACAGCCAAAGTAAATGCAGGAGAGGTGCCTAGCAGTTGATGGGATGTTTGATAGTAATTGACGAATAATCGTAATCGCATTATGTTGCGCGACCGATTAGAAATTATCACCAATGGGGGATCGTCTAATGGTAGGACAGCGGTCTCTGACACCGTCAATCGTGGTTCGAATCCACGTCCCCCAGCCAGTCATAAAAAAAGAGTCCTTCGAGGGCTCTTTTTTAGTGTTGATTTCAACAAAACTGACACGGTGAAGTAGGTCACCGTGCGTTGAAAAATAACTTCAAAGCACTCCTTACCTCTTTTTGAAAATGTTAAAATTAGAAGGTTTTAATCCGTAAATGCGCGAAACAAGTCTCGACGCCTAGTGCATAAACCAGAAAAATAAGTCTATATATTTCAGCATAAAACAGTTAGCCTATTGTAACTATTCAGCATCTTAAAGCTTGACAGGGTTTTCGGTCAATAACCGGCAAATCAAGCTCTGCCATCTT
>CAYOTF010000202.1:0-3783 GCA_964406805.1 uncultured Zetaproteobacteria bacterium
ACGCCGCCAGGCGCACCGCGGTCAGCGCGAGGAAACGCGATGCCTGTCGCAGGATCGGCGCGGCATCGAGCGCATCGACGTCGGCGACGAGCGCGCGCAGCTCGGCAACCTCGACCAGCGCGGCCTGGCTGCCGCTCGCCGGTGCGGCCGCGAGCGCCTCGCGCACATCGGCCGGATTGTCGATCGACGTCCAGCCCTTGGCCCGCGCGAACTCGAACACCGCCTCGATCCGCTGGCGCAACCGCCGCGCCGTCTCGATCGCTCCGCGCGCCTCGACGCGCTCGAGCACATCGAGCACCATCGGCCGCGTAATCGATTCCAGCGCGATCGCGCCGATCGCGGCGAACACATCGCGCTCAAGGCTTTCGATCACGTCGACGGCGTGCACCGGCGACCAGCCCAACGCGCGATGCGCATGCCACGCCCGCGCCGCGCCCTCAAAGCTGTTGACGGCGGACGCGTCCTTCCGAGGATCCTCGCCGCGCGCAATCGCCACGCGCGCCACGTCGCGCCTGGCGCGAGCTTCGGCAAGCGAGATCGCGCCGAAGGTCAACGTCTGCTCGCGACCGTCCTGGTCGCGATAGCGCAACCGGAAGGATTTGGTGCCGGTGGGGGCGACATGGAGATAGAGTCCCTGCCCATCTGTCCTCTTATAGGCGCGCGGCTTCGGCCGCGCGGCTTTGACCGCTGCGTTGGTCAGCATAGACACCTCGATTGGAATGTGGTCGTGTGCGATTATCAACAGGGAGACAGCACGTGAGTGATCGCGCAGAGGAAGCCGGTATGAAAATCGTCGTGCGGCTAAGGGAGGCCCTTGCCGATGGCGAAAGCGTGCGAGTTGTGGTGCATGGCTTCAGTCAGCAGATCGATGTGAAAGATATCACGAGCAGCTACCCGCTGGTGAATTTCCAGGATGGAAACGGCTCGCAATACATCGTGCCACTGACAAACGTTTTGGCGATGGTTATCGCTCAGCCGAAGAAACCCATGCGAATTAGCCCTGAAGCATTGGCAAATGTCTGACCTCAGCGGTCAGTTAAGGGCCGCGTGTTAGGAGTTTCGCCTCGACACGTTGCCCGGTCGGCTCGCAATAGTCTGGCGACCATGATAGAAATAGCGGAGGCACCCTCCGCCCCGGTGGCTAAAACGCCGAAAAAATGGCGGAAACGCTTGGGTTTCTAATGGCCTCTAGCCGCGATGCCCGCAATTCTCGGCCGATACCCGCAGGTCACGACGTTGATTTTTTTCGGCGTGCTTTGGCACTTTGTTTCATCTTTGCAGGATCGAGTTGCCGCTTCACGCGCTGGCGGGAGATGGCATGCACCTCCCGCGCCTCGGCGAGGCTCACGTTGGGATACCGGCCGATAGTGAGGATCTTTTCCCTTCCTTCGATCCGATAGCGGTAGCGCCAGCTTTTGGCACCGGTCGGCGACACTGAAAGGTAAAGCCCGTGACCGTCAACGAGACGATAAGCCCTTTCCTTAGGGATTGCGGCTGACACCGCCTCATCAGTGAGCGCACCGTGTAGCTTGGCGAGGTAACTTCCATCGCGGTCGAGCTCGCCTCGCGCTCGGTTGATCGCAGGTATGACCCACCGACAGTTATATGGGGAATATGGCCCATCCGCGTTGATGCGGTCGATTTGCTTGTTATTAGCATATCCACTCGCAAGGGCCCAATCGAGAAAGCCGACGAAGGTCCGCCATTGAGGGCTGACAATGATGCCGCGAGCGCCGTAATATTGGTATGCTTCAACCTTCGGGTTATGACAGCGCTTTTGCATACCCCGCCAAATGGTATGCAATCGAGTGCCACTTCGGCCGGGCGCGGTCGATTCAGTCCAATC
Source organism: uncultured Zetaproteobacteria bacterium (assembly GCA_964406805.1). GTDB lineage: Bacteria > Pseudomonadota > Zetaproteobacteria > Mariprofundales > Mariprofundaceae > Mariprofundus. Next base: position 1,847 of record CAYOTF010000202.1, read on the forward strand.
GTCGAAGGTCGGCAGCATCATCTATCCGTTCAGGCTATGACGCCGAGCGTCAGCTCGAATATCCGACGGGCATATGCCCTTCGCAATATTCTGTGCCAGTCACCAACAGTTGCGCGGCTTCCGATAGCTTCGCTTCAATAACATGGGGCCACGCGAGTTGGTGATAGTGACGCAGGAGGTGGAGGATGATGAAGGCTTCAAATGTCCACCCTTTCTCCCGCGTATGCGCCGGGAGCTTGCGCGTTATGGCGCACAGGTATGTAGCGACGCTTTCAAGCGCATTCCCCAATTCGCCTTGCGACAGGTCGCCAAATCGGTCTGCCAGGTCAAGGATAACGAAGCGGGACCAGTCGACGCTCCGGCGAGTTTCGCGATCGATCAACCAGACGTGCGGCGGGGTGGCGCATATGCTACGCGCAGAGTCAGCTTGGGCCACGGGTAGTCTCCGAGGTTCGAGTTAGGCCCGGCGCGAGGGTGCAACCTTGCGTCGGGCTGCCATTTGGGTAAACCGGAATAATGACCACGTCAATTACGGTAAACCGAAAAAGAGGCAGGCCGGCTACAGGTCGTGATCCGGCTATCAGCGTGCGCGTGCCGCAGGCGATCATCGACCAAATAGACAATGAGCGCGGCGATCATTCCCGATCGGACTTTGTCCGAGAAGTCTTGGAGCAGCGTTTCGACGCCAGCCGAGTGGAATGAAGGATCGCTACGCGGCCAACCGACCCGGACCGGGTGGTTAGCCGCGTAGGACCACGGGAACTACGCCCCGCGTATTCGCTCGAAAGCTCTTCTATTTCGCGGGCCACCCGGCGAACCGGAACCCGCAGTCACCGCGCGCGCGGACCACTCCTAACGGCTAAGCTCAGAGCGGCAGATCCATTATGCCACGCGCCGGGCGCGCCGTCGAGACGGGCGGACGACCGCCGCCTATCGCGCCTCGCGTCGCGTCGGGAACACCGGCCCGCGCAGTGTCATCCGCTCTGCCGGATACGGCTTTTGGAGCGCGACGACGTCGTCATAGCTGCCGCGCAGCCAGCGATCATGGTCATCGGGATGCAGCACCGTGATCATTGCCTTCGGATGGATCGGGGCAACCAGCGCGTTCGGGTCGCAGGTGACCATCGCGAAGCCCCTGCCCTTTGGGTTCTCGCGCCAAAAACCCGCGACCGCGAACAGCGGCTGGTCGGAGACGGAGAACCACATCTCGCCCTTGATCGGCTTTTTGTCATCGCCGAGGTCGATCGGCTCGGGCGTCCATTCGCAAAATTCGGTGAGCGGGATCAGGCACCGCTGCTCCGGCCTTGCCGCCAGGGCGCGCCATTGCGCCAGGCCAAGGTTGCGGACATTCGTCATCGGCCACGCCGCCGCCCCGCCGAGCACATCCCAGGACATGATGTCGAGCCCACGCCGCCCATCTTCCTCGCGGATGACATAGGCGCGGCTGCGGGGGTCACCATGAAATACAGCGCCGATCCGATCGGCCGCTCCGCCTCGAACACCGTGGCGAAGTGTGTGCGGAGCGTCTCAGGCTCATAGCTCTGGCGGGCACGATTGCACATCATCGCAGAATGCCGAAGACGATCGGCGCTGTACAGCCGCTGTGCCCGATCGCGCGCGCCCCGATCGATCAGTTCCAACAGCTAAGGTGGTAATGGCGGAGGGTTGACGCGGTGATCGCGCCCATCCCGCGTGCACCAGGTGCGCTCAACCACCAGCATCGGTCGCTCCCGACACGCCGGGCAGCGCAAACGAGCCGCCGCCTGTCGCAATGAGACGGCCGGGCCGATCCGGAGGATCATCGACTCCGGTCCCCATACCGAGATTTTCGCGCAGGCGCAGAAGAGGACGATTTCTACGTGGTGGCCGATCATCTCGGCGACGGGTTGGTCAAGCGGGTCCATCGCTTATGGGTGCGCGCGTCTGGCTGAGTAGGA
>CAYOTF010000203.1:0-3769 GCA_964406805.1 uncultured Zetaproteobacteria bacterium
GCTAAGCTTGAGTCCGCCCATTTCAAAAACTTCTTTGCTTTCAAAATGTTTGAGGTTTTGGCCAATCATAATTTTTTTAAGGATGTTATTATTGTTCATGCCGCCATACTAACTTGGATTGACTGCAAATGCTGCTTTGGCTTATGAGATTCCTTTATCATGTTATAGAATCCTGTAATGTTTTTTTAATCTTTACGCCTAACAATAATGCCCTCAGGAGTATCTATGCTTAAATTTGGATTTATTTGTATGATGTTTGCACTGCCAAGCATGGCTTTTGCAGAAGATATAGAAAAAGCCACATTTGCTGGCGGCTGTTTTTGGTGTATGGAGCATCCCTTTGATGAGCTGGATGGTGTTATTTCTACGACTTCGGGTTATGCAGGTGGATTTAAAAAACATCCGACATACCAGCAAGTATCAGCCGGTAAAACAGGGCATGCAGAAGTAGTGCAGGTGGTATTTAACCCTGAAAAGGTCAGTTATGAGAAACTGCTGAGTGTGTACTGGCGCAATACGGATCCAACCACCGCCAACCGTCAATTTTGTGATGTTGGTTCGCAGTACAGACCAGCTATTTTTTATGCCAATAACATGCAAAAAACATTGGCGGAAGCATCCAAAGCGCAATTGCAGAAAAACAAACCATTCAAGCAGGAGGTTGTCACTGAAATAAGCCCTGTTGGAGAGTTTTGGCCTGCGGAGTCGTATCATCAGGATTATTATTTAAAGAATCCACTGCGTTATCGTTTTTATCGTTATAATTGCGGGCGAGACCAGCGTTTGCAGCAACTTTGGGGAATGAGTGATGGGGGAAAGCATGAATAGACGTGAGTTTTTAACAGGGGTCGCTGCGGGTGCTTTTGGCATTGCTGTATCAATTATTAGCGAGTAATGAAAGGAAGTCTTATATGGGTGAGAAAATTGTAAAATCAAACGCTGAATGGAAAGATTTATTAACACCTGAACAATTTAATGTTTTGCGAAAAGAAGCTACCGAACGCTCATTTAGCAGTCATTTAAACAAGGAATATGGTGATGGACATTACGCTTGTGCAGGGTGTGATTTGCCATTGTTTGAATCAAGCACAAAATTTGATAGCGGCACAGGTTGGCCAAGTTTTATCAACCGATTGCAGATAATACAGAAAGCAAACGTGATTTTAAAATGATTTTACCGCGTACAGAATACCATTGTGCGCGTTGTGGTGGGCATCAAGGGCATGTATTCAATGATGGTCCTAAACCAACGGGGCAACGTTGGTGTAATAATGGTGTGGCATTAAAATTTATCCCAGCATAATTTATTTAGAGTTCCAGTAAGTTTGCGTTAAGCCTATCGGACTTTTACCATTGAGCGATGAGCGTGCAATGTTTGTTTCCACCATCGAGTCATACAAAACCGTTACAGGGTCTATACCTTGATTGCTGTTTGCATCAGCAAGCGGCAATAGGTGAAGTGTTTATTTATAGTAATTATATAGCGTCATTGGATGGGCGTATAGCGCTGCGTGATAGTCAAACAGGTGAATTCTCTGTGCCTGCAAGTATTGGTAATAAGCGCGATTGGCGTTTGTATCAGGAGCTGGCAGCACAAGCTGATATAATGATTACTTCGGCACGTTATTTTAGACAATTGGATAAAGGCTGTGCGCAAGATTTATTGCCTGTGGGGCAAGAGCCTGATTATGCCGATTTGGCACGCTGGCGATCTGAACAGGGCTTAAAGCCTCAACCCGATGTAGTGATTATATCTGCGAGTTTGGATATACCTTTGGCAGCAGTGAAATCGTTGCAAAATCGGCGTGTTTGGGTGCTTACTGTGCAGGGGGCGGATGCTTCTCGTCGAAAACAGCTTGAGGATGTTGGCGTGGGTGTTGTGCAGATTGCTTTGGAGCAAGAAAATGCGGGGAAAGTGCAGGGTAAAGCAGTGCAATGTTTTTTGATTGAGCATGGTTATCGCAGTGCTTATATGATTGCTGGACCTGCGATTCATTATACATTATTGGCGGACGGCGTATTAAATCGTTTGTTTTTAACCACACACTTTTCATTATTGGGGCAACATGATTTTCACACCATATTGCAGGGCGACATGGCTCCTGTCATGGCTGAACTGCGAGCTTTGTATTTGGATTACGGTGGCAAACAGATGTTTGCACAGTACGATATAAAAGGAAGTACAATATGACAGTACACATGTACGGTATCCCCAATTGCGATACCATCAAAAAAGCTAGAAAATGGCTGACAGAACATGCTATTGATTATGTTTTTCACGATTATAAAAAAGAAGGTGTGGATGCCACATTGTTGCAAGCGTGGTGTGCAAAAGTTGGTTGGGAAGTGCTATTGAATAAGCGTGGAACAACTTGGCGAACATTGCCCGATGCAGATAAAGATGGGCTGGGTATAAGCAAAGCGCAGGCATTGCTTATCGAACATGCAAGCATGATCAAACGCCCTGTTTTGTTATGTGGAGAACATATTGAAGTGGGTTTCTCTGCGGCTGCGTATGAGACTTTATTGCAATGAAGGTTTATTGCAATGCCTAAACATCATCATGAGAAATTATTTTTGCAAGGTGCGGCAGGAAGGCTACAAGCACTTTATCAACCTGGAGAGGCTGGAAAACCTGCGGTTGTGGTATGTCATCCGCACCCACTATATGGTGGTACGATGCGCAATAAAGTTGTTTATTGGATTGCGCGTGCCTTTGAAGATAAGGGTTGTTCGGTTTTGCGTTTTAATTTTCGTGGCGTAGAGCAATCTGAAGGTGAATGGGATGAAGGTCGGGGTGAGTCTGATGATGTGCTTGCAGGATTGGACTATTTACAAGTATTGCACCCTGACTCTCCGTTATGGTTGGCTGGTTTTTCATTTGGCACTTATGCGGGATTAAAAGCCGCCAAACAAGACCCGCGTGTAGAGCGTATGTTTGCCATTGCTCCAGCAGTCAATTTATGGTCGTTTGATTTTATGCAAGGAGAAGTCCGCCCACTTACGGTTGTTTCAGGCACAGATGATGAAATTGTACCCTTTGAGCAGGTACAAGCATGGATCAAAACCATGCCAAGCCATGTTGATTTTCATACCATTGATGGGGCAGGACACTTTTTCCCCCAACATATGGATGAGATGACGGCTTGTTTGTTGGATGATTGTTTTTAAATTTTTAAAATTGAAGCTTATTGAAATGATATGCCAAGTGCATGGGTGGCATAGTCAGTTTATGCGATAGCCAGAAAATTTAGTTGGTTTTATAGTTTCGCGTAGCAAGTCATTGTTAGCGGCTCCTTAACTTCCCCTTCCCCCTTTGTATTGGAGTCGCGGAAAGGCATCTCATTTGAGGTGCCTTTTTTTATGGGAATATTGTGGTTGTTACTTTTTTATTGAAAAAAGAGCTTGATCCATCTGATCTTGTGTTTGAATGGCTTTAACATTGGCAGATAAGAATGTTTCATTTGCACTCATTTGTACGATGTCTTGGGCTACGTTTGTTGTCGACATTGTTTCACCTGTGCTACTTTGGGCTGCAATTCGAGCTTCTGGGCTGATGGTGACTCTGTCTGTTGCTTGAACCACACGACTAGCCTGAAAGTCATTTGTTTGAGCGTTGGCAATATTGTTTGCTGAGACTTGCTGTGTGATTGAAATGTTGTTTATTGACCTAAGATTTGCATCAACGTTCATTGTACACTCCTTGATACATTTATGGGGCACCTCGAAAAACCTAACTATTTCGTCAAACTTGCCCTTTTCGCACCTG
>CAYOTF010000204.1:0-3761 GCA_964406805.1 uncultured Zetaproteobacteria bacterium
GTGAAGAGCAAAGGATAATAGAAAGAACATCCCCTGAAAGAAAAAAGCATCATGAAGAAATTCAAGAAGATTTTGATTCTATCATGCAGGAGGTCAATTCAAAGAAAAAATACAATACAAAAATACTCCGAAAGATTGTGCGTTTGATGAGGAAAAAAGGTTTTTACATCCCAAAAAAAGAGCAAAGAAAGATTGACTGGTCAGCCTACACGCTTAATCAGATTAATGATATCATAGAACATTACTTGGGGAAAAAATTTTGCATCTCACACAGTTTTACAACAAAAAGTGTTTATCGAGCTGCACTCAAAAAATTTACAGAATTTACAAGAATTAGGTATAATTTTTCTTTACAGGAACTATTGAATCAAATTTTTAAAAATAACTCAGATCCATTAGAAATATTAGATGAATACTATACTTTTCTTTCAAACTATCAAACAAAGACAAAAAGAAGAGGATACGGTAGTGAGGCCATTAACCAATACATCAGAGTTGCAAAAGACTTTCTAAATCATCAAGGATGTAAAATTTACAATTGAACATAGTATGATACTATAAAATGGATTAGATACTCTTAAACCTCATAATCACATAGTATCATACTGTTGATGTAAAGTATGAAGATAGGACAAAAGATAGCATTTGTATTCTTAATTATGCCACCTTTAGAGAATAATTCTATTCAACTTAGAGATATGACCCAGCACTACTTCGCAGGGGAATAAATTGAACATAAAACCAAAGATATTACTCAATACATTTTCTATTATACTTATTACCATAATGATTGGAGTGGTTGCCATAATTTTGATTCAGATACAGGTAGAGGAAATGCATAAAAAAGAAATTCAATACAGTCTACGACTTGAATCATCTATCGAGGTTGCCAGCTATGCAAAAAGGGCAGAGGGTCACCTAATGCTGTATTTGATTGTTGAAGATGAGGTGGATCTACAAAAGTTCTTTGACAGACATGTCTCACTAGATGAGAAAATTCAGAGCCTACGAAACATAGCAATCACCCAAAATGATTTTGTTCTTCTTGAGGAATTACAATCAAAATCTGATGATGTTCTAATGTATGGAAATATGATTCTTGAACACACCAAACATCACGATAAAATTGATTTTGAAGACAAAGTGCATGAGGATATGCTGCTAAACTTTCATGATGCTACAAGTAGTACAAGAAAAATATCACTTGAATTTACAAAAAGATTAGATGTCATTGCAATAGATATTGCCAGCTATGCAAAAAGGGCAGAGGGTCACCTAATGCTGTATTTGATACTTCATGATGAAATTGACAAGAAAAAATTCAACGACAGAATGGCTAGCATGAAAAATAGTATTGATAATATAAATAAATTATCTGATCCTGCAATGTTATCAGAAATTGAGAGATTACATACTGCTTTTTCTGACACTGGCAAAAAACTAATTGAGATTCATGATAAAGATCCTCTGACATTTCTCGATAATGTCGATAACGAGATGCTTCTCAGCATAAACAAATATGCAAGTAGTATCCGAAGTAAATCTATAGATATTGTAAAAGATGAAGTTTTAGATATTAAAAAATTATTAATTGAGAATACCTCAAAATCTGTTTTTTCACAGCAAATCATACTTTTCTCCATAATGGCAACTACTATACTTGCAGTGATTATCTCAACTCGAATGGCATCATCAATCACAAAATCTATACTACAACTCAAAGATGCTACACAAAAGGTAAGTAATGGAAATCTGAATACGTCTGTAAATCTGAAGACGAATGATGAGATACAATTAGTTGGCGAAGCATTCAATAAAATGACAAACGCCCTCAAAGAATCAAAGTCAACAATTGAAACATCTGAGCAAAAGTATCGCGGGCTATACGAGACATCTCCCGAATCAATCAACCTAACTGATAAAAATGGAGTGATAACTGACTGCAATAATGCCTTTGCAACTATGGTTGGACTTTCAGAAAAGGAACTAGTAGGCCAACCAATCTTTAATTTTATACCAGAAAGTGAAAAGGCAAAGGTTCATGAAATTTTTGATCAATTTATCAACAAAGGATACATCTCAAACGCAGAAGTTTTTGTTATAACAAACAATGGTAAAACAGTTCCAGTACTGGTCAGCGGTTCGGTCTTGCATGATGCAGACAACAACGTGATTGGAACGCAGATAATTGTAAAGGACATGTCTGAAATAGAAAACAGAAAAAGGCTTGAGGAAAGCCACAAAAAAAGACTCGAGGAAAGCCACAGGATCATCAAGAACCAGCTCGAAGATCTAAAGCAAATGGACATTCAAAAAGAAGAGTTTGCAACAATAGCATCTCATGAATTAAGAACACCGCTTACTCCAATCACAGGATACATAGAGATACTTCTCAACCCCGAGATGTCCAATGTAGGGGGCGAAGACCTCAAAATACTGAAAAAAATATACCGCAATACAAAAAAGCTTGAAATTTTGATCAATCGAATCTTTTTGGCACAAAAGCTTGACAAGGGAGAAGTGAAGGTATACAACACAGAGTTTTCACTAAAGGAACTAACAGATAATGTTCACAAGGCATATTCTTCCTTGATGAAAAAGAAAAACATCACGTTTGTAAATACAACAAAAGACGACATTATAATAAATTCAGACAGTGACCGAATACAAGACATCTTTTTTAATCTGATCCAAAACACAATTGACTTTGTACCAGAGTATGGCAGAATTGAGATTGGTGCCAAGATACAAAACAGCGACATACTATACTGGGTAAAAGACAACGGGTTTGGAATCCCTAAAGAAGAACAAGACAAATTATTCCACAAGTTCTATCAGGTAGATTCCTCCTTAAGACGAAAGCACGAAGGGATAGGGTTAGGTCTTACCATATGCAAGGGACTAGTTGAGACTATGGGTGGAAAGATATGGGTTGATTCAGATGAAGGCAAGGGTGCTACATTTTACTTTACCATACCCAAATCTGAGAGGTTGAAAAAGGAGATGAATAAATAAATGAAGATTCTAGTTATTGATGACTCTGATGAGAACTGTGAGTTTCTAGAGTTATTCCTACACACAAAAAAAGGACATGATGTAAAGTGTGTTTTAGATGGAAATAGTGGACTCGAACTATTAGATAAGGAAAAGTTTGATGTCATATTATTGGACTTGGCAATGCCTGACTTTTCAGGCCTTGATGTACTTAATGCCATGGAGCAAAAGGGAATCCTACAAGAGAATAAGATTATAATCAATACTGCAGTTTCTGTGAGTCCAGAGGAGGAAGCAGAGGTTCTTAAAAAAAATATCTTTGCTTTCAACAGAAAGGGAACCACTATTGAAAAGATGTATGAATTGATAATGTCTGCGCAGAAAAGCTAAAGACGTCAATTTGTTTTTGATTTTTTGGAGATGGATTTTCATTTGTTACAAACAAATTACTGCTCAGTCCTAAGTCTCTCCTGAAACCTCTATTGGCGTATAAATTCAGCTCGTTTTTTTATTTTCTGTTTCTTCGTCTATTTTGAATTGAAAAAGATATGCTTTACATTCTTTACATGCATACATTTTACCATCGCCATATTCTAAAGGAATTGGTAGGTGGCATTCAATCATTTTTTTACAACCTGGGCAAATGATCTCAATGTACATCATGTATGTGATTGAAATTTGTATCATAATAACTAGACCGAATAATCTTTGTCTGTAATTATCTTACATGCTATCTAATCTTCAGTAGGGAACAAGTCTGTTTAATG
>CAYOTF010000205.1:0-3754 GCA_964406805.1 uncultured Zetaproteobacteria bacterium
TTCGTGGTATTTTTGAGATGCGTTATTTATGGGAACAAAAACTTATTTTGGATGATAATAAATTACAAAATACCATCGGTGAAGTGCCACATATACCGATGATGCAAGCTTTGATTGAAAGTGGTTATATCAAAATAAAGTGATAATGGATACAATGATAAAGAGGTTAATGAGATGGTAAGTGCTGTTAAACGCAAACAGTTTTTAAGGTATTTCACCCTATATAAAATCAGGGGCTGTCCTAGATAACTATCTATAATATTCTTTAACCCATTGTTTTAGCTGGTCTAATTGCAACTTTGGGTTTGGATTATTAAATCGCCACTCACACTCCTTCAAAAAGAAGTAAAAATGTTCTTTTGGAACGCCATTAAATTTGCGCATATGACGCTTGGCTTGGTTCCAAAAGTTCTCAATACCATTGATGTGATTATGCTTGTCAGCAAACAGTTTTGAGTGGTTGATTCGATAGTGTTTAAACTCCGAAACATCTAGTACATTATACCCTCTCCAGAAGTCTGTATAGACGATACTATCAGGCATCACTTTATCCTGTATAATGGGCATAAGAGTGCTGGCTTTAGCATCAGGTATAATCTTAGTGTAAACCTTGCTACCGCGTTTAAGCAAGCCAAAAACTGGAACTTTTCCCGCAGCACCACGACCTCGTTTATCTTTTCGGTGACCGCCGAAATAACTTTCATCAACTTCAATTTCACCACTTAAAAATTCAGCAGACTCTAACTCCAATTGTTGGCTTATAATCACGCGCAAACGATGATAATAATAGGCGGCTGTATTGCGATGAACATCAACCAGTTCTGCTACACATCGAGCTGTTGTTCCTGCTACAAAATGCTCGATCAGTTTGGATTGTTTAGACTGAATTAAACGACTCTTTCTCATACTGCCCTCACTATAGATAAGGATAGTTATCTAGGACAGCCCCTAAAATCAATAAGGTCAGATACTTTCTTGAAAACGAGTGCCAAAATAATTTTAATCTGTATGGAAAAATTAGTTTTTTGTAAGTACTTCCCAGCCTTAGCCTCAAATGGATGTGGAATCCACCCTTAAACCGAAAAATTATGAGGCTTTGAGTGTAGTGTCAAACTGTTGATTAAGGTATTCGATAATAGCATTGGATTCGTATAACCATGTGGTTATTTCGCCTTCATCAATACGTAGGCATGGCACTTTGATTTTACCACCCTCTTTTTCCAATGTATTGCGATGCTCACCACCACGGACTTGTGCATCGCGGTATTCCAAAGGGATATTTAAGCGGTGCACGGTACGGCGTGTTTTAATGCAAAATGGGCAGGCAAAATATTGATACATAGACATGGATTTTGCTTGTTTATTGATGGTGTCTTGGGCTTCTTGTGAGCGTTTAATTTTACGTGGTCTGGTTAAAAAGCTGACAAATGCCATAAGTCCGCCCACACCTTCACGAAAAATCTTTAATAAAATAGCTTTAATCATGGTATATACCCCAAATAAACAATAGTAGGGCGCACGATAGCAGATAATGGGCATTGTTTAAGCGTATTATAAATAGTGCTATTTTATATTGATATTGACCTTACGGTTGAACTATCCACAATTACCACCATGAAAGTTGCCGTATTATTATTAGCTGCTGGTCGTGGCACACGCTTTGGAGGTGAGATTGCCAAGCAGTATGTGAAAGTTTGTGGCAAGGAAATCCTGCTGCATACCTTGCATAGCCTATCCCAAGAGCCGCGTATTGCTGCGGTGCAGCCTGTGATTGCTGAAGGCGATGTGATGTTTGCTGATGTTGTGGCTGCGTATGATTTCCCTTTTCAATTATTGCCTGCTGTGATCGGTGGTGCGGAACGCTCGATTTCTATGCAAAAAGGTTTGGCAGCTTTGCCAGATGATGTGGATATGGTGGCAGTACATGATGCTGCCAGACCATTAGCATCGAAAGATGTGCTGGCAAGTGTGTTGGATATGGCAGCGTTGCACGGGGCGGCAGTGCCTGGCATTGCTGTGCATGACACCATCAAACGTATCAATGATGATGCTAAGGTACTTGAAACACCGCTGCGTGCTACTTTGCGAGCTGTGCAAACACCGCAAGTAGCGCGTAAAGACTGGTTTGAGCAGGCTTTAAAACAAGAAAAGCAACGTTTGCACCTGCATACCGATGATGCTTCGGTGCTGGAGGCGGCTGGGTTTCCTGTTTATGTATCACAGGGTGATGTGAATAATCGTAAAATTACCACGCAAGATGATTTATTGTGGATGCAGGCATTGTTGGAAGGAGATGGCTTATGATGCGGATTGGGCAAGGTTTTGATGTGCATGCTTTTGCGGAAGGTAGAACGTTAATATTGGGTGGTGTTGAAGTTCCCTATCACCTTGGTCTAGCTGGGCATTCCGATGCAGATGTGTTGATTCATGCGATATGTGATGCTTTGTTAGGGGCTGCGGGTTTGGGCGATATAGGGCATCATTTTCCCGATGATGACCCGAAATACGCGGGTATTGATAGTACAAAACTGTTGTTTGAAGTGATGCAAAGTTTGGCGAATAAGGGTTTGAAAGTGGGTAATTTAGATGCTACGGTGATTGCACAAAAACCCAAATTGGCGACATATATCCCTGCTATGCGTGAACGCTTGGCTGGGTTGTTGGATATTGAGATAAGTTTATGCAATATCAAAGCTACAACGACCGAACAACTGGGTTTTACAGGGCGCGGAGAAGGCATTGCGGCGCAAGCGGTGGTATTATTATTTGCAGTATAAAAAAAGCCTCGGAAACCGAGGCTTTTTTTGAGTTTGTCTTATAGAGACTTAATGTGTTTGGGCGCTGCCAAACTCAGGGGTATAGTCACTGTCAAATTCAGTTTCTAATTTATGCAGGTGTGACACAAATTTTTCGGCATAAGGTTTGCTTTGTATCATGACCCGCTCATCATGCTGATGAACCTCGGCATTTGATACTTCCAGCTCTTGTAACACAGTATCTTGGATAAAGCCCCATACCTCTGGTGATAAAATATCACCATTGTTGATGGTGCTAAGAATGATATGCTGATTGTATTGTTTTAAATCAATAGCAATACCTTTATCTGTGCGATATAAAACAACCTCTTGGTCATCTGAACGTTTTGTCAAACCATATGAGTTGACTTCATTGTCTTCTGCATATGACCCTGCTTTCAATTTGGATTCCAGATGATGGTTGCCAATAGTGCTGTGGAACCCAAGTAATGATGTATGTAGCTCTTTCATGATGCTCTCCTGACCGCAATGAAGCGGTACATATATAGAGTCAAGCATAGTTTGGGTGATTGTGCCACAAAGCCCACAAGAGCTGTAACATTATGCTACAATATGCTACATGGAAAGCGCTGATTTAAATGACTTTTATATTTTTTGCGATGGCGAACATCGGGAGCTTTATTCGGTTTTATTGTATGACTGGCAAGCAATAGGGTTGGCTTGGCGTTGTGATTCGGGGGTGCTTTCTTTGGGTATTAACTCGGTGATTAAGGGTGGTATGTTTGTGTGTTTTTCGTTGCATACAGGTGGTGCAGAGCCATCATCTATTCGGATAGATATGAATCAGTGGTGCAAGCAATTAGGTCAGGAATATACGGCTAGTTTTATTGCTGAAATAGGTCGTATTCAAGGTGTCAGCTATCAGCAGCGAGGAGATATTTTTCTAATTGAGAATCCAGCTCATACTTTAGGATCTGTGCAGAAGAAATTGAGAAATA
>CAYOTF010000206.1:0-429 GCA_964406805.1 uncultured Zetaproteobacteria bacterium
CCCTGAAGAAACCCACGTTTTCTGGTACAAATATCTCCAGTATAGAAGATATCATCAAAGAGTAATCCTTTTGCACCAAGAATATGACCACTATCAATTAAAGAAAAATCATCAAGAGAATCAACATGATTTTCCATCTTAAATCCACGATGATTAGCTATTTCGATTGTCTCAAGTGATGATAATATCGTCCCACCATTTTTTCAAGGAAGAGGTTCACAGTGTGCATGTGAGACAAAATTGATTCCCGTAGCATCGGTATTTTTGGGATCTAAGTAAACGCGTTTATCATTAACCTCACACAGGATTCCATTTTTTGTCATCCTGACTTGTCTTGACAATGAAAATGAAGTTAATTAGATTTGATATAAATTGCTGGTTTAATCAATGTGAACCAAAGATCAAACACTTTTGAATCTATCAACAATT
>CAYOTF010000206.1:439-3738 GCA_964406805.1 uncultured Zetaproteobacteria bacterium
GTTGAAATTTGAAACTTATTTGAAAGATTACAAATCAAAGTTAGTGCTAATTGTTTTTTCAAAAGAGTCTTTAACTATCACAGAATAGGTACCAGAAACATATTCTGGCGGTACCTTCCATAACAAATTAAATTCACCACTTTCTGTTGTTCTAATATTTGTTTGAAAAACAGCAATTCCATGTGGATCTTCAATGATAATTTCTACCATTTGTTCTTCAATCCCAAATCCCTCTATTGAAACAAATTTTCCAATAGATGAAGAAAGTATATCTGTTACACTTACACTTGGTCCTTCTTTTCCTGATGGGCTAACTTGAAATTCAAAATTGGTGGGCCATTGGAAGTTGCTCTCAGCTCTAACAATCCATTTACCAAATGTGCCATCATATGGAATTATAAAATTATTCATCGACAGATCCCCATTTTTGTTTACGAATGACTCTTTCTGATTTATTAGAATTCCATCAGGATCAATTAAGAATAAATTGACTATAGTGTTTGGTTCAGATTTTCCTGATACAGGTATTGATTGGCCTGGACTGTAAGTGTTTTTTACCATTTCCAAGTTAACGGGCATAGAACTTGATTGTAAACCTACAGTGAATACTTCAGATATTTGAAGACTGGCCATAGAAACTAACAGAGTATAAATTCCAGGGGAAAATTTTGTTAAATTTAGAGGATAATTTCTTTTTCCATCAGGACCAAGTTCTATTTCATCACTAAATTTTTCATTTCCATTTTGATCTATAATTAAAAGTTTAAGATCTTGTGTATTTTCACCAGTTATTCCAATTATTGCTACGTCTCCAACATGATAATTTACATAATTCAATTTAGCAGAAAGAGTTTTTTTTGGATATTCAACTAATCCTACAAAGACAATTTCAGTTTCATGTCCCTGAAATGCATATAGTATGTAGGTTCCTTCTGAATTTGAAGATAGGGTTGGATATTCAATTTCAAAAAAACCAGAAGTGTTAACAATAAAATTCTTTGATAAAACTTCATTTCTCTGAGGATCGATGAATTTTATACTAATTCGCTCGCCAGGGTCCGCCGTTCCATTAAATTTTATTATTTCTTCTAATTTGAATTTCAACTTGCTTGGAAAAATATGGATCTTTTTTGACAAAACAACATCCAAAGATTCAATGATTATATTTTTTCCATCAGTAATTTCAGCAGAGTATTTACCTATTGAGGCATAAGGTGGGATGTAGATTGAAGTAAACCAATGTCCTTGAGAATCTGTATTTTTGGTTTTGGTTGAAAAGAGATTTCCTTGTGGATTTTTTATTTTTATAATAATTGGGGCATCGGGATTTGCAGTTCCTGAGAATTCAATTCTATCAGTTCTGAAAAATTCATTTTGAATCTCAGAAACTGTCAAGTCAATATTTTTAGGAACTTTTTGTTCTACTTCAGTCAAGTAAAGACTAATTATTTTTTCATTTTCTTGTTTATCTTTAAGAACAAAATTTATCAGTTCAGCCTTTGTTTGTTTGTGAATTTTAATTGTTAAGACGAAATGTCCATTTTCATCAGTTACGAAAGATTTGAGTTTTGTATCACTTACAAATAATTTTAAACTAGAGTTTGGAGCAAAGTTATCACCAGCAACACGAATTGTAGACCCTGGATGAGGATTTTTTGGTATCACTTTAAAAGTAGATTCAGGAAGAATTACACTCAGATCTTCAATTGAGTCCAGTTCTTGCGTATTTACAAAAGGTTGTATGGGTTCTGATTGAGTTTTTCCAATTTCTATCTGATTTCCTTCTTTATCAAGTGCTTCCCAGTAGATAAGAGGATTTGATTTTTCTGTTTTTATTCCGAACTTTACAGTTTCATTTGTCTTTATTGGTTCTGAAGTTATGAAAATTATTTCCTCTTGAGGAGTTATTGTTGATGTCCAACCATTTTCGGATTTAAACGAATTGATGGAAGAATTGGTAAGCCAAATTCTAACTGTTTTTATTTCTTCAAGACCATTATTAGTAAATTCGATTATTGATGTATTTTCAAATGAGAAACTTTGAGAAGTGATTTCTTTTTCTTCAGCTAAAACATCATCTAGAGTAAAACCAATTATGATAAATGATGGGAATAACACCAATAGTGAAAAGATTCTAAGCAACGAATTATTCATACAATTCTCCAAACTATGAGACGGAATTTACAAAACTAATCTGAAAGCAGTGCTTTTTCAAAGTTAACAACTGCCTTTATTATTCCAATAAAGTTTCCTTCACTATCGTTAATGGTTATTGATAGTTCAGCAGTATAAAGTTGTCCTGCATGATCCTCGCTACCTGAACCAGACGATATGTAAGCGTCACTTGCTTTTGTTTTTTCCCACCATTGTTCATCACTTTGTTTGTAGTCGTGAGTTTTTTCGGTAATTGCGGTGTTCACACCATAAGCATTTGTAATTACAATACTAAGTAGTGGAACAAGATCTTCGTTATGATGTTCAATTAGTGCCTTTGCAATTAAAGCAGATTCATTGTTCATTAGACTTTCCATAAATGGGGTTACAATCTTTGGATTTTCTACCCATTCTAATTCTCTTTGATCAATTAGATAGTCAGGATCTTCAAGGGTTTCAAATTCTATGTTAGATCTGACAAGTTCATTTTGAATCTCTACATTATTTGCTAGAGATCTCAAGGTTCTAATTTTGTCTTCTAAATCGCCAAGATTAGCTTTGGTATAGAACCCATTTTCATCAAATTCAAATTTTATCTTGGGATCGATGGATTCTCTCTCCAGTGTAAACTCTTCCAGTTCCATCTGGCGATTTACATCAAAGGATTGTTTCCCAACAGGGGTAGACAATATCCCTTCTCTCTTAAGGTATTGCAATGCATTGACAAATTCTTCTTGGCTTATTTGATCCTTTAAGATCCAGCTAACGAATTGTTTGACATATGATGGGATTCTTTCACCTTTAATTCCAAATTTAGATAATACATCAATGTCAGATGCAGCTTCTACATCATAACCACCCCACTTCTTTAGAACAGATAGTTGTCCACCAGTCCACGTCTTTGGTGGAAGCTCAACTTCAGGAACTGGTTCTGAGATTCCTGGGACTGGTTCTGGCACTACGGGAACTAGTTCTGGCACAATAGGCTCAAGTTCTGGTTCAGGTTCTGATACTTCAGGTTCAGGTTCTGCAGATATAATACCACTTGGCTGTTCAGAAATTTCAACTTTTAATGCATCAGGCAGGTGTATGTTCAATGAGTTTCTTTTGATGTCCCATAGCTTATACAATAAATCAGATTGTGG
>CAYOTF010000207.1:0-3680 GCA_964406805.1 uncultured Zetaproteobacteria bacterium
CATACTTCAAGAGGAACCAGCACATCTTTGTATAAATGCTTCAGAACAGACAAATCGCCCAATGCTGCGACCAAAGCAATGATAGGCCCTGTATTGATCACGATTGATTTCTGCTTATGCATTTTTTATATCGTCAAGCAGTTCATTCTCTGGCAAGTCCACCGCCACAACATTAAATTGATGCAACATCAATATAAAAGACACCCTTTCCATACCTAAAATAGATGCAGCCATACCGGAAGAAATCTTTTTCATCTCAAAGAGCTTCACAAACATAGCCAGTTTTGCATTTCTTTCAAATTCCGCTCGCGTTTCCTGTAATGCATCCGGGATATTATCAGGGTAATCAATAACCATTTTTAATGACATTGCTAAATCCTCCTGAGCTATGCTTTCAGTGCCTTTTCACAAACGGGACGCTACACAAACGAGCCAAAATCAATGGGGTCAGACTCGATTGATCGGATAATAGCAGCAAAAAAAACAGACATCTTGCTCTCTTTAATTTGCAATATCCCAGTGTTAGGTATCTTCTGATCGTAAGTTTTACAAACTAACATGATCTGCTTGCCTCTCAATTCTTTCTATCGCATCCATAATACAAAGGGGTCGGAACCCTTAAAAGGCAGGCATCTATTGGCATATTAATCATTATTATCTAACAATATGTTCTTCATGCGTATTTCTCTGCACCCAGGCTTCCAAAAGCAAGGGGTCAGACCGTGCGTCGCGCACAAGAAAAATCAAGCCACCTTTCGTTCCAAAAACCGGATACGATCCTCATGACTTTCCACTTTCTGCCCCAGGGCACTCTCTCTCTCGCTGGCTCGATTCACCTTGCCCCCAACATCCCTGATTTCTGATGTTAGTTTCCTGTCTACAGCCTGAATCTCTTCCTTCAGTTCCGTC
Source organism: uncultured Zetaproteobacteria bacterium (assembly GCA_964406805.1). Lineage (GTDB taxonomy): Bacteria > Pseudomonadota > Zetaproteobacteria > Mariprofundales > Mariprofundaceae > Mariprofundus. Next base: position 910 of record CAYOTF010000207.1, read on the forward strand.
CGCACACTCTGGATTTCGCACTTCAACTCGTTCCTTGTTTCCTTCAACTCACTTCTCGTTTCCTTCAACTCGTTGGTCACCTTGTTAATCTTCGCATCCAGGCTGTCATGAGACGTTTTGATAAGTGCCTGAAGCTCCCGTTTATCCTGCTGGGTCTCGGCGCGATGTTCATGAATCATATGCTCAAGCGTGACATGGCCTTCCAGGAGAAAGTCGAATTTTCCATTCATATCTTCAAGAATGACTTCTAAATTACTTTTTTCATCTTCACTCATAATCATCCTCCAAACTCTTGGCGCAGACTAAAGCATCCTCTTATTGTTGCCAATAAATCGCTGCCAGGCATGTATGATATAGGTGCCACTATTCATAACCGAATCAAAAGCTTTCTCAAAACCGTTAAAATAAGGTGCATTGACAGCTTTTAGGTCAAGAAAAGCTATATTTGCTGAAGTTTGATGGTCACCACTATTTAAAACATCATCATTCGACAATGTTTCTAAAGAGTTTTTGAGAAAAGCCCTATCTCTTGCATTCCCCTGCCTGCTCCAATGCGAAAGAGATTACGGTGACAGTTTACTAAATATACTTATTTATTCCCTGTCGCCAGGGTATCGAAAGGCAACAGCATACGGTGTAAGAGTTTCTGATATTTCTACAAGAGAAGAAAATCTCCGATCCAGCAACAAGCATTCTTTTACCAATAGCGTCAAGTCATGCACTTTTATCACAGGCTGTTCACGCCAGGCCAGATATACTTTCAAGGCCTTTTCTGCTGATTGTTGGCAGTGATAAACAGCGGTGTCATACAGCTCGCGCTCAAACAACACCTTGGCAGACTCCAGATCACTTTTGGACTTCAATAGCCACTGCTGAACTGCCTTGCAATCATCACCCATACAGCACATTACCTTCTCTCATTATTTTATATGCAAGGGATGAAGGAATATTCACGGAACGCTCCACTTCCTGACGGGTCAACACCATCACATCAAGAGGAACTATAATATCACGTAAGCAACGATACACGGCTCTAGCCCGCTTATAGCCCGGAAAATCCGAAGAGGAAACAACCACCAGCAAATCAATATCACTCGTTTGATCCGGTCTTCCCCATGCATAGGAACCAAAAAGAATGATCCTTTCCGGATGCACACTATCCACAATATGACGGGTTATCTGCTTCAACAACTGATCAGTTACTTTCTGCAATTAAATCCCCTCCCATCACTACGGTTCATTACGGTGACAGTTTACTATCGACAAAAAATGAACCCACTGAAGATTGATCTCTTGGTCAAATAAGGTTCTATGCGTATATGCCAGATGCAACTTTTCTTTCTTTGCCACTTCCAAAGCCAAGCGCGCATTTTAGCACAATCAAGCAACCTTTCGTTCCAGAAATCGAATCCGCTCTTCGTGCCCTTCTACCTTCTGCCCAACAGCTTCAATCTTGGCAGATAACTCTTCGCGCGTTTCCTTCAGTTCTGTTCGCACACCTTGAATCTCTTCCTTTAATTCATCGTGAGAAAATTTAATTAAACCCATTGCCAAACGATGATCTTCTTTGGCCTCTTTATGAAATCGCTCCATCTTTCCATCAAGTGCTGCATGCCCTTCGAGAACAAGGCTAAACTTATCATTCATCTCTTCTAATAATACTTTAAGGGAACCTTCCTCACTTTCAGTCATTGAAAACCCCCTATATAGTCACGAATCTAACTACGAAAACTGATGCTGTCATGATTACTCTTTTTATGTCTGAGTCTATCGGAGTATCGGTGGCAGGCATGCCCAGGGTCAAGCCTTGGGGATTACGGTAACGGTTTACTAAATACACTTATTTATTCCCTAATTCCCTTTTCAACAAAAATTTTTAGCCACTGATTAACACGAATGAACACTGATTAAAAACCATGGATAATTCTTGATTCCGGTGCCAGGCATGAGTTATTGAATTGTTCATTCTTCACGCTCATCCAACCGATGATGGTTCCAAGCCGGATTACTTCGCATATCCAAAACGGCAACCACAATAGCAGTGTCCTTGCTCACCTCGTAATAAACCGCAAAGGGGTCAAAGCCCTTAAAACCTACATTTAAAGTCACAATCTTTTTAGCCATGAATGCACACGAACAACCCAAATAAACATCTGGTGTCAGGTATGCCTTGGATCAAGTCTTGCGATCATGAAGGGCGAGAAAGCGCGAGGGGTCAGGACTAGTATCGCGCATTATGGCAAAATCAAGCTGACTTTCTTTCCAGAAACCGAACCCGATTCTCGTGACCTTCCACCTGTCTGCGTGCGCCCACGCACAGGCAGGCTTTTCTACCCCAGGGTATCCTCTCTGGCTTCGCCATTCACCTTGCTGCCGACATCTTCAATCTTGGCAGATAATTCATCATGAGAATATTTGATTAAATCCATTGCCAAACGATGATCTTCTTTGCTCTCTTTATGAAATCGATCCAGTTTTTCATCTAGCGCGCAGTGACCCTCTGCTACAGTTTTCACCTCATGGAGAATCTGCTCCAACATTATTTCAAAATATTGCTTCTCTTTTTCAGTCATTGGGAACTCCCTGAATCAGACTCAAACAGTAATCGCTGAAACCGATGATGTCATTCACGGCTCTCGCAGGGTGTGCGATATTGGAGTGCTAAAGGGATCGCTTCCTTTTTTCTGCGCAAAAGGATCCGCAAAGGGGTCAAAGCCGAATGGCACTTAGTTAAGCCCTTTCGGGCGTGAAATTGTAGGTGTGAAAAAAGC
>CAYOTF010000208.1:0-551 GCA_964406805.1 uncultured Zetaproteobacteria bacterium
ACGTTATGAAAACAATGGTGCTGTACGCCGCGCTCGCAAAGTACGTTCTCGTGTAAAGGCCAGTGGCCGTTTGCGCTTGAGTATTTTTCGCTCAGCACGCCATGTTTATGCCCAGGTGATTGATGATGCCAATGGTACGACCTTGGCAGCAGCATCCAGCCTTGATGCATCGGTGAAAGTCGGTGGCAACAAAGCTGGTGCGGAAGCGGTCGGTAAGCTGATTGCTGAACGTGCGCTGAAAGCGGGTGTTGAAGTGGTTGCGTTTGATCGTGGTAGTTTTGCATATCATGGCCGTGTACAGGCATTAGCTGAAGGCGCTCGCGCTGCCGGCTTGAAGTTCTAGGAGATTATAGATGATCAACGCAGAAGATTTGGATCTGACAGAAAAACTTATCACCATTAACCGTATCGCCAAGACCACTTCCGGTGGCCGTCGTATGCGCTTTTCAGCCTTGATGGTTGTTGGTGATGGCAATGGACATGTTGGTTTTGGTCATGCTAAAGCCAAAGAAGTACCTGAAGCGATTCGTAAAGCTTGCGACATTGCCAAG
>CAYOTF010000208.1:568-3676 GCA_964406805.1 uncultured Zetaproteobacteria bacterium
ACCATGTGCCTCGCAAAGATGATACGATTCATTATCAGGTTACCGGCATTCAGGATTCCAGCCGTATTATGATCAAGCCTGCTTCTGAAGGTACCGGTGTCATCGCCAATGCAGCGGTTCGTGCTGTACTCGATGCAGTTGGAATCAAAGATATTTTGACCAAATCACAGGGTTCCCGCAATGCGTTGAATACTGTTCGTGCTACGTTTAATGGCTTGAAGTCGTTGGAAAGTCCAGAGCAGATTGCTGCTCGTCGTGGCAAGTCCGCGTAAGCAACCCACCCAGGAATTAGGAGTTAGAGATGGCTAGCAAAGATACAATTCGTGTCCGTCAGATTAAAAGCGGCATCGGTTATGCCAAGGATCAGAGAGCAACATTGGTTGGCTTGGGCTTGCGCCGCATGCATCAGGTTGTTGAGTTGGAAGATACCCCGTCCGTACGTGGCATGGTCAACAAGATCAAGCACCTCGTGCGTATTGAGTCTGGAGAATAATCATGAACTTGAATGAACTGAAAGCAGACGCAGGTTCCCGTCGAACACGCAAACGCAAAGGTCAGGGCATTGCGACCGGCAACGGTAAAACAGGTGGTCGTGGTCACAAAGGTCAGAAATCCCGTTCCGGTGGTAAAGTGGCTCGTGGTTTTGAAGGCGGCCAGATGCCATTGATTCGCCGTGTACCTAAACGTGGTTTCACGCCGTTGAAGGATAACGATTATCAGGTCGTGAATCTGGATCGTTTGAATGGTTTTGAAGATGGTGCAACGGTTGATGCCGCTGCATTGTTTGAAGCGGGTTTGGTGCGCAATGCTGTTGATACCATCAAGATTCTGGGTAATGGTGAATTGGTAGCAAAAAAACTGGTGGTTTCTGTAACCGCTGCATCGGCTTCGGCAGTAGCAAAAGTGGAAGCTGCTGGTGGTACACTTAATCTGACGGCTAAGGCGTAACAGCATGGCCAATCAGGCAGCAGGCGCTATGGGTGGTTTTGGAAATATTGGTAAAATCCCTGAGTTAAAGACCCGAATCCTGTTTACACTCGCCATGCTGGTTGTGTTCCGTATAGGCGCACATATTCCGGTTCCTGGCATTGATGCAGGCATTTTGGCGCAGTTCTTTAATCAGGCGCAAGGTTCTTTGCTGGGCATGTTTGATATGTTTTCCGGTGGTGCGCTGTCACGTTTGACCATTTTTGCTCTCGGTATTATGCCATACATTTCAGCATCGATTATTATTCAGTTGATGACTGTCGTTTCGCCAAAACTGGAACAGCTCAAGAAAGAAGGTGAATCCGGTCGTCGCAAGATTACCGAATACACCCGTTACGGCACCTTGTTTTTGGCAACCTTCCAGGCCATCGGTATTTCGATTGGTTTGGAGCAGTTTACTGTCGCAGGCCAATCCGTGGTGATTGAGCCGGGCATGGCATTCCGTGCGATGACCGTGATCACGCTCGTATCAGGTACGATGTTTTTGATGTGGGTTGGTGAGCAGATCACCGAACGCGGTATTGGTAACGGTATTTCATTGATTATCTTCGCAGGTATTGCAGCCGGTCTGCCCGCTGCGGTGGGTGGTACGTTGGAATTGGCACGTACGGGTGAATACTCGCCGTTTGTGGTGTTGTTGCTGTTTGCGATGGTTCTTCTTGTGACGGCTTTGGTTGTTTGGTTTGAACGCGCCCAGCGGCGTATTCCAATTCAGTATGCCAAGCGTCAAGTGGGTAATCGCATGTATGGTGGTAAATCATCATTCTTGCCGCTGAAGGTCAATACAGCCGGTGTTATCCCGCCTATTTTTGCATCGTCATTGATTCTGCTGCCAGCTACATTCGCACAGTTCACCAAGGGCACGGAAGGTTTCTCATGGTTGGGTGACCTCTCGGCAATCTTGTCGCCAGGTGCTTGGTTGTACATGCTATTGTTTACAGCACTGGTGGTGTTCTTTTGTTTTTTCTATACGGCAATCGTATTTAATCCAAAAGATACCGCCGACAACTTGAAGAAGAACGGTGGTTTTATTCCGGGCATTCGTCCGGGTCAAAAAACGGCCGATTATGTTGATAGTGTGTTGACTCGAATTACGGTGGTTGGTGCTGCTTATGTGAGCTTGGTGTGTTTGTTGCCACAGTGGTTGATTTCAGAGCTGTCTGTACCGTTCTACTTTGGTGGTACATCGCTGTTGATTGTCGTGGTAGTTACCATGGATACCATGGGTCAGATCCAGTCGCATTTGATGAGCCATCAGTACGAAGGTTTGATGAAGAAAGCACGTTTAAAGACAGGTAAACGATGAATCTTGTTTTGTTTGGTCCGCCGGGTGTGGGTAAAGGCACACAGGGCGAACGCATTACTGCAGAAAAAGGCATGGTGCATTTGGCCATGGGTGATTTGTTACGTGCTGCGGTGCGGGATGAAACCGAAGCCGGCCTCAAAGCCAAGGGTTTTATGGACGCAGGCAAGCTGGTGCCGGATGCCGTGGTTGTAGCCATGATCGAAGCCAAGATTGTTGCTGATGCTGAAGGTGGCTTCCTGCTGGATGGTTTTCCACGTAATGTGACTCAGGCTGAAGCTTTGGCCTTGATGCTGAATAAGCACGGTTTAAAAATTGACCGCACTATTTTTATGGATGCAACCGAAGATAGCTTGATAAAACGTTTGTCCGGGCGCTTGATTTGCAGGGCTTGCGGTTTTGGATTTCATAGGCAGTATTCGCCGCCCCTAAAATCAGGCTATTGTGATCGCTGTAATGGTGAACTCTACCAGCGTGAAGATGATCGTGAAGATGTGATCGCCAATCGTTTGCAAGTGTATCGTGAACAGACGGCGCCATTATTGGATTACTACCAGCATCAGGAAGGTTTCTTCAAGCTTGATGCAGGTGGCGAAATGGATGTGGTTTACGCTGCATTGAAAAAAATTGTTTGATTGTAACTGAAGACGGGGCGGTAGAGATATAACATGGCAAAAGAAGATATTATTGAAATGTCCGGGGAAGTGGTTGAAAAACTTCCAAATGCTATGTTTAAGGTGAAGCTTGAAAACGATCACGAATTACTGTGTACGATTTCCGGAAAAATGCGTAAGTATTATATTCGTATTTTACCTGGT
>CAYOTF010000209.1:0-3643 GCA_964406805.1 uncultured Zetaproteobacteria bacterium
AAAGGATATTTGGGGCTTTTCCCAGTGGATATTGGTGCGAAATATTGCGGAATATATCAGCACGCAAGGCGATTTGCTTATTCTTGCCATATTGGCAACGCCCGCAAAAATAGGCTACTACAAGTGGGGTGCTGAACTATCCTTCATGGCGGTAACCGAAATTCAACAGCCTTTTACCAGGGCTTTATTTCCCGGTATGGCCAAAATAAAAGATGATCATGAACGATTAATTGCAGCCTATTTAAAAGCCTTAGGTATGATGTCTATAGTAGCCGTGCCCGTAGCTCTTGGTTTTGGAGCCGTAGCCGAAGAACTAATACCGATTTTTCTGGGGGGAGGTGACAAATGGTTGCCTGTTGTACCAATAATCGAGGCGCTTGTATTTTTTGCTATGTTTACGGCAATATACGGTATTTCAGTTAGTATGTTAACAATTACCGGAAAAGTTAAATATACCGCTTATATCTTTTGGGTGCAGGCAATGGTAACATTAATCATATTATATCCGGCGTATCATGTAGCGGGCCTTGTTGGTGTGGCATATTCAAGAGTTGCTGTCGGTTTAGTTATGTTTTTTGTTGTGAGTTTCTTAGTGGCCCAACATTGCAGGGTGCCTTTCAGCCAAATATTGCAAGTTGTATGGCGTCCTACGTTTGCGGGATTAGGAATGTTTATCGTTCTTATTAATGTAGCTGATTTTTGGGGTATGGAAAGCTGGCTGGTGTTAATAATCAAGGTTATCCTAGGAGTGGTACTATATATTCTATTCACGTTTATATTGTGGTATCTGGCGGGTAATCCTGATTCTTCAGAAAAGGAAATTATAAAATCTGTCGTAAAAAAAATATCACCAATGCTGCGTACTAAAATTACATAGGAAAAAGAATTAATGCCGCAACATCAATCTAGCCAAAAAGACAGTATTCTTTTTGTTTTACCATGGCGTATTGAAAGCACATCAGGCGGTGTAAATATTGTTGTTCAAAATTTATATAAAATGTTTAAAAAAAATAAGCATTTTATTCCCATCATTTGCTCTCTTAATTGGGGGCAAAAGAAAATTGTAGATATAAAAAGCAATAAATATTTTTCAATAGAATTTAATATGGTGTATCCGACCACTGGTATAAAGTCACATATTTCTTTTTTACTAAAACTCCCTTTATGCCTATATAGACTTCAGAAATATATTAAACGGAAAAATATTAAAGTTATAAATTTTCATTATCCATCGAGATCCGCATTATGTGTTGCTATTTTAAAGAAGTTCAAACTTTATAAGGGAAGACTGGTTCTATCTTACCATGGAACAGACGCGCATTCCATTCAGAAGGTTGGGTTTCTGGATAGTTTTATTTTTCAAAACACCGACAATATTATTACGTGTTCAGAGGCGCTCTCACGCACCATAAAATCTAAGATACCTGAAAAATTTTATAAAAAAATAATCGTAATTCATCATGCTATAAGCCAGGAAGATTTCTTTAGTCGTCAGAAAATTAATCCAGAAATTCTTGATAAAGTAAAAAACAAGAAATATATTTTATCTGTTGCAAAATTTGATCCAAATAAGGGGTTAGATCAGTTAATCAAGGCTTTTCACAAATTATCACAAGAAAATAAAGACATTAATTTAATACTGGTGGGTGCATCATCGGATTATTTACAGGAACTCAAATCATTAGCTCAAAGTTTTGATACTGACCATCGAATTCTATTTTTTGAAGATGTACCGAACGACCAAATCGGAATGTTTTATAAATATGCTTCAGTATTTGTTTTAAATTCCAAAAAAGAAGGCTTTGGTCTGGTAATATTGGAAGCGGGGCTATATCAAAATACGGTGCTTGCTACAATTACTGGTGGTGTACCTGAGATTATTCAAGATAACAAAAACGGTATTTTGATACCTGTTGCGGATGATCATGAAATACTACAAAGCAAGTTAAAATATATCCTTGATCATCCCAAAGAAACAGAAGTTCTTGGTAAGGCGTTACATGAGTTGGTGATTACTAAATTTTTATGGGAAAAAAAATATCAGGAATATTTGAATTTATTCCTGTCTGACGGATAATATAAAATAGGGTGAGTGTAATTACCAAGATTGACATCACCCTAGGTTGCCTTGTCTGGCTTTCTTGCGGCAATTGTGAAAATGCCCATACCTGACATTTCCCATTTTCTGGACCTTCTTAAGTCAGAATGTTTTCTCAAATTTTTAAAAATTTCAAGAGGATTTTTAATAATCGACTTCAATAAATTGACATGCGATGGCCCTTTATAATTTATGACACCGTTCCAGCCAGGACGTAGAACACCATTCGCATATATAAAATCAGTGAATCCTTCCTTCTTTAACATTTTTTGCATAGACGAAGGGTTAAAATACCATTTATGATCATTTTGGTAAATCCATGATGTAATCCCGCCGCTTATCCGATCTTCACTTTTATAATTCCCAGTCTCAATTACCAGCCAGCCCCCCTCCTTGATATATTTTGTTATATTGGATATAAATTTTTGGGGAGAAGGTACGTGTTCTATAACATCCCATAATGTTACTACATCAAAAAGCTGACCTTTTGTAATTTGGTCTGTTGTACCCTTAATGGCAATAATATTTGGGTTGTTACTTAGTCGTTCAATATTTAATGCTGGGTCAACCGCTGTTACTGTCCAATCGTTCTTGGCAGCAATTTCGGCAAAATTACCGGCTCCTGCACCAATATCCAAAATAGACCTGCCTTCTATTGGTAACTTAGCTACAAAATCCAATTCTAATTTAGCAATTTCCGATTTGTATTCTGGAATGAAATAATCAGAATGAGTATTCCCCTCATCTGCATAAGCCGTTTCAAAAAATTCGACACTTTGTTGTTTGGTAAGATTCAATGGGTATTGCCAAGCAAACGTACATTCTTTGCATTCCGTAATGCTGACAAAAGAAGGGGTTAGTGCATCATATGCATGCGCCTGAAAATAACTTAATTCCTTAGACCCACATATCAGGCAATTATTACTATCTATATACAACTCATCAACTTTCATGTGCCAATCCATAAATATTTAAGAAATATGCTAACTTAGTAAAAAAAGGTCATAGATATGTGTGATAATATAGAACATGCTTATATTTTTGTAACCTTTAATATATTATGTTGTATTTTTTATTAATTAATACACAACTTCCTTCTATAATCTTATTACATTTTAAAAATCTTTATATTTTAAAAATAAAAATATTAAAAAGTGAAAGCCTGCCCCTGTGAAAATACTCATCATCGCCGGTTATTTTCCGCCCTATTGTCCGGCATCGGCGAGCCGGGTGAATAAGCTGGCAAAATATCTGGAGGATCAGGGGCATGATGTTCGGGTTTTATGTCCCAGGAATGACATATTTAAACCTGTATTATTGCCGGAAGTTTCCCGGGAAAGAGTTCATTATGTCCCATCCTCAAATATCAATGATTTTCCTTCAAGGATCAAGGACAGCCTGAAGTCTGTTTTTGGTAAAAGAAAATCCAATTCAGTGGCAGAAAAAAATAGGCCTGAGCCAGATCAGCCAGACAATTCACCCGGAAAAGAATCAAAAATAAGCCTTCTCTACAGGCGGCTGACGAACATCCCGGATGACCTTGTG
>CAYOTF010000210.1:0-3629 GCA_964406805.1 uncultured Zetaproteobacteria bacterium
TCAATGCCGCCCAATCCAAGGTCATCAATGACAAGAAGCTCCTTACGGATAAGCTGTCTGCGCAGCCGCGGCAAAGATCTATCTGCCTGGGCCATTGCCAAGCTCTCGAAGAGCTGGGTTGAGGTGGTGTAGAACACAGCCTTTCCAAGTCGGCAGGCCTGAACTGCAAATGCACAAGCCAACCAAATTTTCCCCGTCCCGGTTGCCCCGGTGATGATCAGGTTTTGTCGGCGCTCAATCCATCCGCAGTCTGCCAACGACATGACAAGTCCTTTCTCCAACTTGCGGGCTGGAAGATAGTTGATCTCTTCCAGTGACGCCTGACCGTAGCGCAGCTTCGCCGCCTTGAGGTGTCGTTCAATCCGGTGCGTATTGCGGGCACTGTATTCGGCATCGAGTAACATGCCTAATCGTTCTTCAAAACTCAGCCTTTGCATGTCAGCTTGCTGCAACTGGAGTTCCAGTGCGCGCACCATTCCGGTGAGGCCAAGCTCATGCAACCGATTCTGGGTAATAGGGTTCATCATATGGATTCTCCTGAGGTCGCAAAATAGTCAGCTCCCCGCAAATTGGTATGCAGGGTGGGTTGGGGCGTGGCCAAGGGTTTTCCACGACGATCTGCTTCATGGCGGACGATGGATTGCAGCCGGTTCAGCGGCAGCGCGTTAATCGTGAGGGCATAGGCGCAGGCTGACTCCAGCCGTTCCATACTGGTCAGCTCTCGTGACCAGCGACGTAGCTTCTGGATTGTCTTCAGGCCATTGGCAAACTGTGTTCGCTCTGCCAGATTGCGCTGTGCGTATTCATAGGTATTCGGGCCTATGGATTGCGCCCAGGCCAGCAGGGCATCGACACTGCTCTCGTGCTGATGCCGGTGATGAGGTGGCATGTGCTCCGGCAGAATGGTTTTTTCTCCGGGGCGGAAGCTGCGCACATGATTGGCGATACGCTCCCGCTGGAAGAACACCTCCAGCACGGCACCCGTCAATCGCAGATCAACCAACTGGTGTGCGTACTGATAGGGCACGGAGTAATAGTGTTGCTCCCACTCCACTAAATAATCACTCCCGACCCGAACATCATAGACGCGCTCGCCCGTGGCAAATTCCGCCACTGGCAAGGGCTGCAGGGCGGGAGCATCAATCTCCTGAAACCTCTCCCATCGGCTTCTGGGGAACTTTCGGGTGGTCTTGTGATTGATCTCAGTCAGCAGATGTGCAATGGCCTCATTCAACTCTGACACTGAGAAGAAAACGCGGTTGCGAAGCCGTGCCAGTATCCCTCGCTGCACAATTTGCACGGAGACCTCAGCCAAGCCTTTATCACTTGGCTTGCGTGGCCGTGCCGGAAGCACGACAAAACCATAGTGCTCTGCCTGCTCGGCATAAGCCTGATTCATGACAATATGGTGTCGGCCGTGTTTCAGGATGGCGGACTTGAGGTTGTCCGGCGTGACCTGACGAGGTACGCCGCCATAAAACTCAAAGGCCCTGCTATGACAGGCCAGCCAGTCCGGTACCTTTTGGCTGGGCACCGCCCAAGCAAAGATGAGGCCGCTGCCACCCAGCACCGCCACAAAGACTTGAATCCGACTCACCTCACCCGTGTCGGGATCGGTGATTGGCATGGTCCGTCCACAAAAATCCACCAGCATGATGTCGCCAGCCCGGTATATGTGGCGCATACACAACCGTTGAGTCTTTTGCCACTCCCGGTACAGCCGGGTCATCTGGGGGTAGGACACGCCTTCTGGATGGCTTTCCCGAAATTCCTGCCACAGTAGCTCCAGGGTCACGTCCCGCTTGCGCAGCTCCGTGTCTATATAGAGCCAGTCAGGTGTGCCTTTACGTTTAGAGACTGAGGCCGGCACGGTACCCAGTGCTTGCCGGAATGCCTCATCGTCCAGTGCTCCCAATGTCTCCCACGGTAATCCGGTCTGTACGAGCCGTGCCCTGATGGCCCGGACGGTGTTGGGACTGACTTTGAAAGTGCGGCCAATCTTCCGATTACTCATGTCTGACCCGCAAAGCGTGCGGGCAATCTGGCGTTGCAGGTTTACGGGTATTTTCATGAACCCTCCTTTTTTAAGGCGAACGATGCCCTGCAAGGCGGTCAGTCGCTCGTCAGTTCAACAAGACAAAAGGGGGCCCTGGCTTGACGCCAGTTAAGGAGGCAAAGACAATGAAACGGTCAGGTGTCTCACTCCAGACTGTTTCACTTGCAAAAGGCCCGGGTCATCACCCCGGGCCTTTTTGCTTCCATGGCCGTGATTTCAATGCAGCAGCATCACTAAGTCATGGCGGGCCTCCTTCATCAATTTCGGACTCTTCCTGCGCAGGTGCAGGCAGGCCCACCACCCCATCAGTATTGGCTTTCAGCCCGGCCAGCCACAGCGCGACTTCACGGGTCAACGCAAACCGCCCCCGGCGATGGGGAATCGAAAACACCTGAACGGGTAAGACCTCACGGCTAGCGGCCTGCCGGAACGCGGCCGCAGATGGCAGGCCTAGCGCCCGGTAAAGAGCAGTACCACCCAGCAAAGGGCCATACTGACGCTCCATGTCGGCGACGAGTTGAGATTCCCGGAGACATGAGGGCGTAGATATCGATAGGGATGCATCTGGCATAGCCGTGTACTCACGGGAGGTTTGCGCTTGTCACGGATTGTTGTGTGTCGGGGACTTGATCAGCAAGACGGCGTAATATTCGGGAATTTCACGCCTCTACACTTTTCTCATGCCAACAACACCCCCGCCGCCCACCAAACGAGGGCGGCCTAAGAAGTCTCCCGTTGATTCGCTACGTGTGCGCGTCTGGTTCGAGGCGGTTCGCCTGGTTTCCGGATTGCCCAGCGCCTATGCGATCGAGAAAACACTGCACCCGGAATCTTTTCACCGGGAAGCTGGCTGGGTGTCACGCCCACAGCGCTGGGATCGGTATGAAACGGGCGACATGGTGCCTAAGTCGGATTTGGTCGCCCGTGCGGAGTTGGTTTACCCCGGTACGACAGACTGGCTACATCATCCGCTCTGGAAGGCGCTGCTCCCGCATGATCGAACGCAGGATGGAATCAATGCAGAGCTGCGCACGCTGGGAGAGGAGGTCTGTTCTTTGCTTTTTCGGTCACCATTACAGGTTGGGAGGCCCGAGAGGCTTTCCTTTACTGAAGAGACTGCGGGCATGCTGTCGCACCTTGGGTCTCTGGAGGCATTGGCGGCGGCGATTCTGTTAGTACATGAGTCGGCTGCCATCGCGTCCGAGCCATTGCGGGTCCTTGCATTGCACACCTATAGAACCATGCAACCAGCGATTGCAGACTATCCACCGCTACGCCGGATGTACCCCGATCTTTTCTCCTACATTGATGTGCAATACCCCGAGTGGGTGTTCCCGTCAGCTAACCATCGGCTACGGACAGTCGTGTTCTGGGAAGGCTATCGGGATAGCTGCTGGCCGGAGGACGAAGCTCGGAAATCACGGGAGCTTTGCGAGGCACAAGATGCCAGAAAGAAGCTCTCAGCAGAACAACAGGCCTGGCAAGAGCACTTTGAAAAGCTGCGGACTCGCTCAACTTAAGGCTCATGAATCAGGCCTTACTAGACATCCTAGATGGGGTCGTCTCAGAAAAC
>CAYOTF010000211.1:0-3622 GCA_964406805.1 uncultured Zetaproteobacteria bacterium
TTATCATCCCAGAGGCAAAAAGTCTAATTATAAATATAGGCTTGAGACACCCGACAGGCTCGGTCAAGCTGAAATTCACAAAATAGGCCTCGGATGTTTGATAGGACTTGAAGATTGGAGAACCGACTCTTGGTTTACTGCCCTGCATCTCAACTATCTGGAAAACAAATATTGGAAAACTAAATATTCCATTTCTTTCCCAAGATTAAGACCCGCTGAAGGATTTGAAAATCCATATTTAAATATGACCGATAAGCAACTGGTTCAATTAATATGTGCGTACCGAATTTTCGATCCCGATGTAGAGTTATCCATCTCTACAAGAGAAACTGCTCATTTCAGAAACAACATTATCAAACTAGGGATAACTTCTATAAGTGCAGGCTCAAAAACTAATCCCGGCGCTTATGCCGATACAAACCCCGATTCACTGGAACAATTTGAAATCTCAGATGACAGATCACCTAAAGAAATAGCAGAACTGATTCGCTCTGTTGGATATGAACCTGTTTGGAAAGACTGGTTTGAAAGGGTATAATATTATCTAATTCTGGTAGCTCCTATGGCAGATTGCATGTCAATCCTGACTCCGTCTTTATAGGCAACAATGAATGCATCGCTCATCCCGGCATCATGAACTCTTCTTTTCAATATGTCTGCCTCCGGATACGTAGTGTAGGCTCCTGCAGTATATTTTTTCCATCCGCCTAAATTTTCTACTTCTATTGAAACTCCGGCAATTGCTGATTGGTTCAGATCAAATTGTTGATAAGCTCCTAATTGAACTTTGAACACAATTCCTTTTACCGCTGTTGATGATGCCGGTTGGCTTGTCTGTCCTGTTTCCACTGCTCCATCTGTACCCGCCTCAGATGCTATAGTTCCAGTTGCTGCAATAGGTGGGTTAGCTTTTAATTCCTCAATTTCTTTCCTCAATTCATCAATTTGGCTTTGTGCAGAAATCAATTGTGATTTTAACTTGGTCAACTCACTTTTATTTGCACCCTTTTCTTTTTTACATTCATCAACTTCAGCTTGGAGGTTCTCCTCACGGTTTTTTTCATATTCTAAATCTTCCTGAACAGCTACAATTTCCTGGGGAGTCAACTTTTTGTATGATTTATATTCAGTCTTGAATTCTTTTTTGAATGATTTCAAAAATGTTTTCTTATTTTTCTTCAATTCCTTCTCAGTCATTTCTGCAACAACCTCTTCCCCGACCTCTTCAGCAGAAGCTAAAACTTCATCAATGGTTGATTCTGTAGAACTTGAAGAACTTTCTTCGCTGGAAGAGGCCTCAACTTCTGAGCCCTCACTTGTTTCTGTCGATTCTGTCTCTGGTTCTGTCGAAGGTTCAATAGTTTCTCCACCGAATAAATCTGCTTCCTCCTCATCATCATCTATTAAAAACAAGTCATCGTCATCGTCTGCATCATCTACATCATCGGTATCCAAATCAAAAAACAACTCATCCGAATCATCATCATCTATATCTTGCGCCAATACAATATTACTATGCTGACAACATAAAAAAATAAATGCTATAAATAATATTGTATAAACATTAAATTTCATCTTCATGATCTTTACAATTACTATAACTAGTACAAAAAAATATTTAAATGTTCCGTTAGCCGTATAAATGATTATTATGGCATACCTATTCCCTCAAAAATTAACCGATTTAACGAAGGCATTAATAAAAAGTTTCGTAATACACTACCACCTGCCCAAAGATTAACGTCTATATATGCAGGAATAATCCTTAGACTTTTTCCCTTACTTGTGAATGTATAGCAATAGACATGTCTTCCAAAAGAGATTTATCCTTTTCAATAGCATTACCAACAACAATCACATCAGCGCCGGCTTTACAATTTTCAACTGCTCTTTCCACCGTCGCGATTCCTCCACCTACAATTAACGGTATATTTATATTGCTTTTCACAGCAGAAATCATAGAAGTGCTCACAGGATTAATTGCTCCACTACCTGCATCCATATATATTAATTTAGTACCAAGCAGTTCTCCTGCGATAGCAGTGGATACTCCAATGTCATTTTTTTCTGCAGGAATTGGTGTTGTGTTGCTCATATAAGATACCGAGGTTGGTTGCCCGCCATCTATCAACATGTATCCTGTAGGGATTACATCCAAAGTGCTTGCCTTAAGCCTTGATGCCACAATCACATGTTTTCCTATCAGCATGTCAGGATTTCGGCCTGAGATCAGTGATAAAAACAATATGGCATCAGCAGTATCATCAACTTGCAGGGTATTTCCCGGAAATAATATAACTGGTATAGAAGAGCCGGATTTAATGATGCTGATACAATCCGCTAAATTATCTTGTGTAAGCAAACTTCCTCCGACAAAAAAGTAATCTACATTTACCTTTTCTGCTAAATCAACAATCTCCATCAAATGATCCGCATGATAATTATCAGGGTCGACTAAAACTGCAAATTGTTTTTGGCCGGTTTTTGCTTTATTAAATATGCGAAGATAAATTTCAGATGACATACTACAATTCAATATTCAGAACAGTTAACAGTGCAAAAATAACTAAATTTAGGTTTTCTGTAAACCAGAAAGTGAAAAATTAGCAAGTTTGGCATAAATTATCCTAAATTCTATATGGTTTTCCCTCGTGGATGATCTAAATTAAAAATCTTACCTTTTTTTTTAAATATATTATTGCTTGGAATAATATTTATTGTATCTTTGCAATCCGTTTTGGCAAGACAATGCCAATTAACGGTTGAAAATCAGAGGGTTATCCCTCAAAAATATTAAAGTTCTTTGAAGTATTGAAGACAGATAGTAGGTTCCTCTAAAAATTAATTTTTGGGAGTGAACAAATCTTGAGACTTTTTAACTTTCAAATTCTTATTACAACGAAGAGTTTGATCCTGGCTCAGGATGAACGCTAGCGGCAGGCCTAATACATGCAAGTCGAACGGTAAGGTCCTAACTTGTTAGGATACACGAGTGGCGCACGGGTGAGTAACGCGTATGCAACCTACCTTTAACTGGGGGATAGCTCTCGGAAACGGGAATTAATACCCCATAATGTTGCGATGAGGCATCTCATTGTTCCTAAAACTCCGGTGGTTAAAGATGGGCATGCGTGACATTAGTTTGTTGGTGAGGTAACGGCTCACCAAGACTACGATGTCTAGGGGGTCTGAGAGGATGATCCCCCACACTGGTACTGAGATACGGACCAGACTCCTACGGGAGGCAGCAGTAGGGAATATTGGTCAATGGGCGAAAGCCTGAACCAGCCATGCCGCGTGCAGGATGACTGCCCTATGGGTTGTAAACTGCTTTTATATGAGAAGAAACCTCTGTACGTGTACAGAGCTGACGGTATCATATGAATAAGGATCGGCTAACTCCGTGCCAGCAGCCGCGGTAATACGGAGGATCCAAGCGTTGTCCGGATTTACTGGGTCTAAAGGGTGCGTAGGCGGATTGGTAAGTCAGTGGTGAAAGTCTGCAGCTTAACTGTAGAATTGCCATTGATACTATCAGTCTTGAGTACGGTTGAAGTAGGCGGAATGTATCATGTAGCGGTGAAATGCATAGATATGATACAGAACACCAATTGCGAAGGCA
>CAYOTF010000212.1:0-3441 GCA_964406805.1 uncultured Zetaproteobacteria bacterium
ATCAACCACGCCCGCGCGCCCGACAAGTCGCTGCGCGATACGCTGCTGGAGGCGGGCATGATTCGCTTCAAGCCAATCGCGCTGACGGCGGCGGCAGCCATGATCGGCGCAGGCGTTATCCTGACCGATCCAATCTTCCAGGGCCTCGCCATCTCGCTGCTGTTTGGCCTGGCTTCGTCGACCTTGCTGACGGTGCTGGTAATCCCGGCGATCTACATCGTCTTGCGCGATGACGGTCGGCCCGCAACAGTGGCAGCATGAACTTTACCGGACCCATCGCCGCGCTGCACGACAATGCCGCGCATGTCGCCGAACGTCTGCGGCTGCTCGCGCACCGCGATCGCCTGATCATGCTGTGCCGGATGACCAATGGCGAGGTCTCGGTCGGCGAACTCGTCACGCTTACCGGCCTGTCGCAGGCGAGCGTGTCGCAGCATCTGGCGGTACTACGTGATGCGGGTACAGTGCGCGTGCGCGCTGAGGCACAGTCGCGCTTCTACCGGTTGGTCGATGCGCAAGTCGCGGGAATCATCGCTGCCTTGTGCGATTATAGCGGACGCATAGCAGGAGAGCCCGGATGAGCAGCGCAATCCTTGTCTGCCCGCACTGCCAGGCGCTCAACCGCGTGCCCGAGGCGCGGCTGGACGACCATCCAAGTTGCGGCACCTGCCACCGCCCACTGACCGCAGGCGCACCGATCGACGCCGATCTGGCGCTGTTCGAAAAGGTGGTTAGCCGGAGCACTGGCCCGGTGCTCGTCGATTTCTGGGCGAGCTGGTGCGGTCCGTGCCGCATGATGGCGCCGGCATTTTCGGCTGCGGCAGCCGAGCTAGACCCTAAGGTTCGGCTGCTCAAAGTGGATACCGAGGCCGAACAACTTTTGGCCGGGCGCTATGCGATCCGCTCGATCCCGACCTTAATCCTTTTCAAGGATGGCGCTGAGATCGCCCGGCAGGCTGGCGCAATGGACAAGGCGGGGATTATGCGCTGGGTAGCGAGCGTGGGCGTTAGCTAGAGTCACGCGATTTGGATCGTTGGCACTGAATTCAGGGAGAGCTCGATGAAACTATGGTTTGCTGTCGCCGCACTGGTGACCATCGCTACGGCAGGCCCCGGCTTTGCGCAGCAGCACCGCGCGCCGGCGATCGAATCTTTTGGCGCAGGCTTTCCGACCGAAGGAGCGATGGAGCGGCCTGATCCGGCGCTGCGCTACCGCGTCGTGTTTCCCGTAACGAAGGCAAGCGCCGATCCAGCCAAGCCCAACGCATCGCTCGAGCGCGTTGCGCGCTTCCTCAACCTGCTCGCCGCCGACGGCGTCCATGTGAAACCGGGCGATATCGTCGCGATCCTCTATGGTCCCGCTACGCAGATCATCACCAATGATGCCGTCTATGCCGCCCAGACCAAGGCGGCGAGCAACCCCAATATCGCGTTGATCGCCAAGCTGAGGGCCGCCGGCGTCGTCGTCGCGGTTTGTGGGCAGGCGCTGCATGCGCACAAATATGAAGTGAAGGACGTCGCAAGTGGCGTCCGGGTTGATGTGTCCGCAATGACGACCATGGCGAACCTGCAACTGCGTGGCTGGGCACTGCTGCCCGAATGAGGCGTGAGAGGCCACCCGGATCGGGTCGGCGGACTGACCAGGGACGATCGATGCACGACGGATTGAGTGACACGCCCCAGCGGCCATTGGGGCGACCTTTCCTTGTCTGGGCGGGCACCCTGCTCGCGATCATCATCGTCGGCGCGGTCATGTACATGATCGGCTTGCGCGGCGGCGCCAGCGCCCCGACCGCACGGGTAGCCTCGACCCCAGCGGTGCCGATATCGTTTACGCCACCATCCGATTCGGCCATTCCGGGCGGCCCGGCAGGCGCCGCGATCCGCCGCGGCCAGCAGTTATTTCTCCACACCCGCGCGAATGCCGAAAATCATGTCGGTAACGGTCTGTCGTGCAGCAACTGCCATCTCGATGCTGGTCGTCGGCCGAATGCCTCGCCGATGTGGGCGGCATGGGGTGCCTATCCTGCCTATCGCGCGAAGAACGACCAGATCAACACAATGGAAGATCGCATCCGCGACTGTTTCACTTATTCTATGAACGCCCCGGCCTCGCCCATTGGCAAGGCGCCACCACCGGCGGACCCGATCTACCGTGATCTCCAGATGTACTTCTTCTGGCTGGCGAAGGGCGCGCCGACCGGGGTGGACCTGCCCGGCAAAGGCTTCATCGACCTCAAGCCAACGACACTCGGGCAGAATCCCGCCCGCGGGGCCAAAGTGTTCACCCAGAGTTGCGCGGTTTGCCACGGCGTGGACGGACAGGGGCAGAAGGATGCGTCGGGCAGCTATGCCTTTCCGCCGCTATGGGGCCCGATGTCGTTCAACTGGGGCGCAGGTATGGGAAAGGTCGCCAATGCCGCTGCATTCATCAAGGCGAACATGCCGCTCGGCCAGGGGTATAGCCTGACCGACCAGCAGGCGTGGGACGTCGCCGCCTATATCAATAGCCGCGAACGGCCGCGTGACCCGCGCGAGACCGGCAGCATCGAAGAAGCAAAGAAGCGATTCCATGCCAAGGGCGACTATTACGGCCAGCAGATCGATGGCGATTTACTGGGCGATGGCATCGCGACCGCCCGTTAGCCCCTTACTCGACCCGCGCAAACATCGCCGCTCCGCCGCCGCTCGCCATCCGATCAGCGAGTGCCGCATGGCGCGGCACGGCGACGGTATCGGCGAAGGCATCAAGCAAGGTGCTGAGTTCGGCGAAGCGCGCGTGGTTGATGCGGTAGAATACCTGTTTCGCTTCGCGCCGGGTGAGGACGAGCTCGGCCTTGCGCAGGATGCCGAGCTGTTGCGACAGGCCCGGCTGGACAGTGCCGGTCGCCGCTTCAAGGTCGCTAACGCTGCGTTCGCCGCCGATCAGCGTGCGGAGCAAGTCAAGCCGCACAGCGTGGGCGATCGCGCGGAGGAGTTCGGCATGTGCTTCGATCTCGAGCATGCTGAGATTGCTGGGCATGATCAGCCTTCGTCCTTCACGGGCGCGTAGAACCAGTCGGTCGCCGTATCTGCCGCGAACACATCGGCCAGCGCCTGACTTGGCACGGCGAGCAGGTCATCGCCGGGCGTCCATTCGGCCGGCACCAACGCCGATTGAGCATCAGTGCGCTGAAGCGCGGCCAACAGCCGCAGCATTTCTTCGACCGAGCGGCCGACGGTCGAGGGATAGCAGGTCGACGCCCGCAGCCGCCCTTCGGGATCGATGAAATAGGTTGTGCGCACCGATGACGCATCGAGCGCGTCGGCGCCGACCATGCCATAGGCGCGCGCGACCTCCAGCGTCGGGTCCTCGATCAACGGGAAGCTGACCTTCACGTCGAACTTTTCCTGGATCGCCTTGATCCAGGCGAAGTGCGAGAACAGGCTGTCGACCGACAG
>CAYOTF010000213.1:0-2210 GCA_964406805.1 uncultured Zetaproteobacteria bacterium
AAATTCAGCATTCGAACCAGTGATCACCCTGAAGCCGTTGAAGCGGCTGCCGAACTGGTGCGAGAGCAGATTGATGAATTGCGCGAGCTTGGAGCAACCGTTGGTAGTGATCGCCTTATTACTTTGGCAGCACTGAATTTGGCAGGCGAATTACTGAAAAAAGGTGAAGTGGAAATTCAGAATATAGACACAATCATTTCTGCTCTTGACGATGTGGTATCGCAAGCAGAGGGTTTAGCTAAAGTGCCCCTGCGCTGAGCGAGTGGCTTTATGTTGCCTGAGCCGATGCATGTCTTATGGGAGTTTAGCTACGCTGATTGTGCGCGTCCCACTCGTTTGGGATACCTGATTTCAGCGTGCCACGCCCACCTCGTCATAGAGTGTTCGACGACTTGCCGTCACTTCGTCAGTGCGGGGGTGCTTATTTTATTCCTAGCCTATTTCAAATGATAAAAAACAACAAACAACCATTGCGGCAACAGTGTTTATCTCGCCGTAAAGCATTACCTCATGTACATAGAACGATCTTCTCTGAAAAGATTCGTCAAACATTGTATGAATACCTCAATCGACAATATAACCAGAGTATTCAGGTGTTATGTTACCGCTCGCTGGCGGAAGAGGTGGATACAAGTGCCCTTTTTGTAAAGCAAAGTAATCATCAGTATTATGCTCCAGTAACAAGGGAAAGCGGTGATATGCATTGGTTAAGCTGCCATTCGGATACAGAATGGAGGCTAGGCTTATTGCGTGTCTTGGAGCCTGTGAGCGGGCAATGCTGGCAAGCAGGAAGAAGTCCTGTCATTGTGCTGTGCCCCATTGTTGGTTTTGACTTGCAAGGTAACCGAATCGGTATGGGGAAAGGCTGTTTTGATCGCTGGTTAGGCAAGCACAAGCAGCATGTTGATATGGTGATTGGTCTTGCTTTTGACTGTCAGCGATGCCCCGTGATTGAACACGAGGCGCATGACATACCACTTGATGCAATCATAACCGAACAAGGATGGATGAGATGTCCGAATACATAAATATACTGGTGATTGGCGATATTCTCGGCAAAGCTGGGCGCAAAGCATTGCGCGATCATTTGCCTAGAATTGTGGATCAAAACTCGGTGGATTTCGTGGTTGCCAATGGTGAAAATCTCGCCGCTGGTTTCGGCACAACACGCAAAGTCGCCGATGAAGTTTTTGAGTCAGGTGTGCATGTCTTGACCAATGGCAATCATTGTTGGGATCAGCGTGACTTTCTTAAAACCATTGATGAAGATGATCGTTTTATTCGCCCGATGAATTTTTCACCAGCCGCACCTGGCCAAGGTTGGACAATTCAGGAAACCGCTGTCGGGCACCCCGTTGCGGTGATTAATACCATTGGGCAGATATTTATGAGCGGCACATGGGATTGTCCATTTGCCGCAGCAGATCAGGCACTATCGGAAATTCCATCGGATGTGAAAGTGATCCTTATGGACTTGCATGCCGAGACAACCAGTGAAAAAATGGGTATGGGCTGGCATTTGGATGGGCGTGTTTCATTTGTCTATGGTACACATACTCATATCCCAACTTGCGATGAGATTATTCACACCAGTGGTACGGCTTATCAAACAGATATTGGCATGACGGGGTCTTATCAATCTATTATTGGTATGCGCAAAGAAGGTGCATTGCACCGTATGATTACACGTTTGCCACAGCGTTTTGAAGCTGTTGATCGTGGAGCAACTCTTTTTGCAACGTTATTAAAGGTGAGTGTGATTACCGGGAAAACCAAGCATATTGAACGTATTAAGGTTTCCCCAGATCTTTGATTGTATGAGGCGAACTAGCACAATACATCCAGACTAAACTCGAAAGGACTAGATTGGTCACCAAATTTCAGTGTATGTAAACCTTTACAAAGAGGTGTTGCGCTCGAGTTTTTGCCATATCCTATGCGTTGATCATCTAATAGACAGAAATCACCATGCTGGGCAACGCGTACTTGTAGGCCCCCTTCGGAGGCATGTTCAATAATAATGTGCTCTTCACGGAGTAGTCGGCTACAGCCTGTAAGTTTAACATCGGCGGGTTTATTTTGTGCAAATAAATCGGTTACTGTTTGTGGAGGGTGGTGGGCTCCGAATACCCACGGTAGGTGGTAGATCATTCTTGGTCGGTTGCATAGTGCTTGTAGTGCTTTTTTATTGATTCCATCTAATTTAGCAT
>CAYOTF010000213.1:2233-3394 GCA_964406805.1 uncultured Zetaproteobacteria bacterium
AGAAGCTCAGAAGGCTCTTGGTCAAGTGCCATCTTTAGACGTGAAAATAGTGCTGCCAGTAGCGGCGTTAATCGACTTGCGGGGCCGTTTACTAAGCGAATGAGTGTACCGCGATCAATAACTTCAACTTCGCCATCGGTTAATGCTACAACGGTCGCGGTGCGTTGTTGTGCTAACCCTGCTAAGCCTAGCTCTCCAACGACCTCTCCAGCTTGCAGTGTAAATGTGTGGACTCGCCCATCAGGTTGCCTGCGATGAACTTCAACCCAGCCTGACTGAATAAGGTAAGCGACAGGATCCACATCACCTTGCCCAATGAGTACATCACCCTCTTTAAATACCATAATATTGGCCATATAAATCCCCGCCTAAGTTTAGAAAGCAGCAAGTATACATATTTTTTTACATACCACTGTGTCCAGCATCACATGATAAAAACATATTGCTGTGTGTAGCTTGTAATGAGCTGTCCTACGCCTTATTAGACTATAGAGCACCTCGAAAAACCTCGCACGAGTCAAGCGACGTTGATTTTCGCTCATAGCAAGGCGCAATGAAATGAGTAATAGCATCGCTATTGCCAATTTTATTCAACGCAGCTAGGGGTGAAAAGCACAAGTTTGGCGAAGTGCCGAGGTTTTTCGAGGTGCCCTATAGTGTGAGATTTAATGCAAATGTAATCATTGTATGTGAGGGTGCGGAACCTTATATGCTGCTGTCGTAGCATAGTAATGGTATGTAAATGAAGGTTTTTCCCCTATTTGAAACAATGGATGTCGGGGCATAAGGCCTCGCTTACAGCATCGAATGGTGTATTCGATGTATTTTTGTTGGGCGTTAAACGTCCGTAGGGTATTATAAATGTCGTCTGAAGAAAAAAAAGAATTAAAATTTAGTGATTTGGGTTTGTCTGAACCTGTTATGCAAGGCTTGAGTGATGCGGGTTATGAAGCGCCATCGCCGATTCAAGCTGAAATTATTCCTTATATGGTGGATGGTCGTGATGTGTTGGGTCAAGCGCAGACGGGTACGGGTAAAACGGCTGCTTTTGCACTGCCCGTATTATCAAAAATTGATACAAGCTTGCGAGATCCGCAGGTGATGGTGCTTGCGCCGAC
The DNA here is from genome assembly GCA_964406805.1 of uncultured Zetaproteobacteria bacterium. Lineage (GTDB taxonomy): Bacteria > Pseudomonadota > Zetaproteobacteria > Mariprofundales > Mariprofundaceae > Mariprofundus. Next base: position 3,352 of record CAYOTF010000213.1, read on the forward strand.
GCGTGAATTGGCGCTTCAAATCGAAGACTCGCTCAAGCCTTTT
>CAYOTF010000214.1:0-965 GCA_964406805.1 uncultured Zetaproteobacteria bacterium
TTGTAATCTTGGCTTGGCGCGACCGGTTATATGTGATCGTGAGTTTGTCGATCATCTCGCCAGCATTGCGCGTCGCATTGTCCATGGCACTCATGCGAGCACCCTGTTCTGAGGCTGCATTTTCCAGCAAGGCCCGAAAAATCTGTACCGCAAGGTTGCGCGGCAGCAATTCTTCTAAAATTTCTGTTTCATCCGGTTCATATTCATAAGACGCCAGGCTTACATCACCGGATGCCTGATCATCCCCAGCGCCGTCTTCTCGCGAAACCTTGGCTGGAATAATCCGCTGTGCAGTTGGTATTTGCTCCATCACGTTGCGGAACTCCGCATAAAACAATGTGCAAACGTCAAACGCCTTTTCGTCAAACAGGTCAAGCACCTGCTTGGCAATAGCATGGGCATTCTCAAAGCCGACATTTTTCACCGAACGCAAATCAATCACGTCGATAATGTCGGCCCCAAATTGCCTTTTTAGAAGATCAAATCCCTTCTTGCCGATGCAAAGCAGTTTAACCGTTTTTCCCTCGGCCTTAAGGCTTTCAGCTTGGCGGCGTGCAAGACGCGCAATCGAAGAATTTAACCCGCCGCACAACCCTCGCTCAGAGGAAGCAACAATAAGAAGATGCACATCTTCTTTGCCATTGCCCGCCATCAAAGCCGGCGCATCATCGCGCCCTTCAAGGGCCGCGCTCAGATTAGCCAACACAGCGCCCATACGTTCTGCATAAGGCCTGCCGGCTTCGGCTGATTCCTGTGCCCGGCGCAATTTAGCGGCCGCCACCATCTGCATGGCGCGCGTGATCTTCTGCGTCGACTGAACGCTTTTGATCCGATCTTTAAGGTCTTTAAGGCTCGCCATGACCGTCCTTTACACCACTCGTTTTAAGTGGCTTTCCCCTAGCTAAATGATTTTGCAAAGCCTTCAACGGCTTTCTTGAGATTTTCTGCCGTCTCGTCACTGAGCG
>CAYOTF010000214.1:975-3391 GCA_964406805.1 uncultured Zetaproteobacteria bacterium
TCGTCTCGAATTGTGGTCATAAGGTCGGCATGCACATCTTTGACATGGCGCAGCAAATCTTCTTCAAATCGCTTAACATCCTTAAGATCAAGATCATCGAGATAACCGTTCACACCCGCATAGATCGACACCACTTGTTCTTCAATGGCAAGCGGTGAGAACTGGGCTTGTTTGAGCAGTTCGGTCAGTTTAGCCCCACGGTTGAGCAAACGCTGAGTTGCCGCATCAAGGTCGGAACCAAATTGCGCAAAGGCCGCCATTTCACGATATTGCGCCAGCTCGCCCTTAATAGCACCAGCGACCTGCTTCATGGCTTTCACCTGAGCAGCTGAGCCCACACGAGACACCGACAGGCCAACGTTCACAGCAGGCCGGATGCCTTGATAGAACAGGTCGGTTTCAAGAAAGATCTGACCATCCGTGATTGAAATCACATTGGTAGGAATATAAGCCGACACGTCATTTGCCTGTGTTTCAATGATCGGCAAAGCGGTCAAAGAACCCGCGCCATTGTCTTCGTTCAGCTTGGCGGCACGTTCCAAAAGCCGGGAGTGAAGATAAAACACATCACCGGGATAGGCTTCACGTCCAGGCGGACGGCGCAGCAACAGGGACATTTGACGATAGGCCACAGCCTGCTTTGAGAGATCATCATAAACGATCACGGCATGCATGCCGTTGTCGCGGAAATATTCACCCATGGCACAACCGGCAAACGGTGCCAGGAACTGCAGGGGTGCTGGATCTGAGGCCGTGGCTGCAACAACGATGGAATATTCCATCGCGCCATTTTCTTCGAGCACTTTAACAAATTGCGCAACCGTTGAGCGTTTTTGGCCGATGGCCACATAAACACAATAGAGCTTTTCACTTTCATCACCCGACGCGTTGATTTCTTTTTGGTTGAGAATGGCATCAAGTGCTATCGCCGTCTTGCCGGTTTGTCGGTCACCAATGATCAGCTCGCGCTGGCCACGGCCAATTGGAATAAGACTATCGATCGCTTTAAGGCCGGTCTGCATCGGTTCATGCACTGATTTACGCGGGATAATGCCCGGCGCTTTAACATCCACGCGGCGGCGCTCTTTGCCCTTGATAGGACCTTTGCCGTCAATTGGATTGCCCAATCCGTCAACCACACGGCCAAGCAGGCCTTTGCCCACCGGCACATCAACAATCGAACCGGCGCGCTTAACCGTGTCACCCTCTTTAATGTCGCGGTCAGACCCGAAGATCACCACGCCGACATTATCAGTCTCAAGGTTCAGCGCCATGCCGCTAATTCCACCTGGGAATTCGACCATTTCGCCAGCCTGCACATTATCAAGGCCATAAACCCTGGCAATGCCGTCACCAACCGACAACACTTGTCCGATTTCTGACACCTGGGCTTCTTTACCGAAGCCTTTAATTTGTTCTTTGAGGATAGCGGAAATTTCCGCTGCTTGGATATCCATCAACCAACCTCTTTCATGGCAATTTTAAGATTATCGAGTTTACTTCTAAGCGAATTGTCGACCATGCGACTGCCGACTTTCACAACCAGCCCACCGAGCAGGCTTTCATCAATTTTGGTCTCTAGGTTTACATCGCGGCCAACCACTGATTTCAGCGAGGCTTTAAGGTCTTTGACCTGTTTAGCGCTGAGCGCTTGTGCTGATGTAATTTCAGCCGATATCTCTCCACGATGATCAGCAAGCAAGCTATTGTATGCCCCGATCATGGCTTCGATTGCAAACAGCCTGCGGTTTTCAGCAACCAGACCCAGAAAATTTACGGTCAGACCTTTGATTTTAGCCTTCTTCAGAATTGCCAAAATGCTGTTTTTTTGCTCGTCCGCCGTAAACACAGGGGAAATCACAAGGCGTTTAAAGTCATCACTTGCATCTATCATCGCCCGGATGGTGCCCAGATCTTTGGCCACCTTGTCCAACGCCTTGCCTTCAAGTGCAAGAGCAAACAATGCACGGGCATAGCGCCCCGGCATTCCAGATATATGTTCACCTTGATTAGACACAGTTCACACCTGTTAAAAGGAAATCCCGCGATCAAAATGTCCGCGAACACCCTTGAAATTATTCGTATTCTTTATGTTGAGGCAAACGCCAAAATCCGACCTTCCTCAAGTCGCGCTTTCCTCTAACATACTCCCATAGCCCATGCAACAAATAGGCGGAAATTTCCTATAATTTAGCCATTTTGCCGCACTCTGGAAACCGCGATGCAATCTTATACCCAACTTACGACAGCCGCCACAATTAGACGCAAGGCTAGCAAAACCAGCAAAACCTGAAAAATCCGCCTGAAATACCCTTCTGAAACTTTCTTCAGGATGGCCCGGCCAATAAAGTTTCCAACAATGCCAATCAGAAAGATTATCGCCAACAGCCAGATCCAGGGAAGATAAGCAAACCCG
>CAYOTF010000215.1:0-3368 GCA_964406805.1 uncultured Zetaproteobacteria bacterium
TTTGATAAACAACAACAACAAGCCAATGAACAAATTTACGAGTTGATGTTAAAACAGCAGGCCAAATTAGAAGAAGGGCAACTTAAAGAGCGCCACAGAATTGCCGAAGAATTACATGACGGTATTTTAGGTAAATTATTTGGTACACGCATGCAATTTGGTTTTTTAAATTTAAAGGGAGAAGACAACAGCTTAAAAAGATTTAATACCACTGTAGCTGAACTTCAAAAAATTGAAAAAGAAATTAGAGACATTTCGCATGCCTTAAAAAATGAGTTATTAACTACACAATCTAATTTTGTTATTATCGTTAAAAAACTTATAGATAGTTACATAGAGCTAAATCATTTTAAAACCGAACTTACCATTGATGAAAATATAAATTGGAATAATTTAAACGATAACTTAAAAATAAACCTATACCGTATTATACAAGAAGCTTTGCAAAACATTGTTAAACATGCTAAAGCAACTAAAATAAAAATTAATTTTAGTCTCAGTAACAAGAAGCTTATTTTAACTATTCAAGATAACGGTGTAGGCTTTAATGTTAAAAAAGCCAAAAATGGTATTGGTTTAAAAAATATACGCTCAAGAGTACAAAAACTAAACGGGAAACAAACAATTAGTTCAATTATTAATAAAGGGACAACTATAATTATTTCAATTGCTATAATTTAATAATATGACCAATCCCTAATTTGTTTAAAATGTAAATGCTACCATTAAAAATACCGGATTAAAAATATATTCAGAAAAATTATTTTTGTCGATGCTTGATGTGATTGTGGTAGAGCCTACGAATGTTATAGAGCTAGTTGTAGTCTTATTTTTATCTACAAATAAAATATTAAGATTACTTTCCAAACCTATAAAAAATTGCTTGTATATCTTATAATTTATGCCAAATGTTGGTGACAAACCAAAACCTGTAGTTTTGTTTTTTACTTCATTAAAACCTTCTACTATGCCTCCTGCCATCATATTTGAAGATGAAGATTTAAAATAGGTTATATCAACCGCAATATAAGGTATAAGTTTTTTAGATTTAAATCTATATTCATATCCTATTTTTAGAAATTGTTCTTTATACTTGCCTGACATAAAACCCTCTCCCGATTTATAATAAGATTTATTAATTGGTCTGTAATAGGTTAGTCTTAAAACATTTCTTTTATTTATCAACCTTTTATAAGTGACGTGGCTAAAAGGGGTTATATAATAGGAGCTGCTAAACAATATCTCTTGATTTTTTGGTGATTCCATTAGGTTACTTATACCTATCGAAATTTCATTTTTTCTATAATCTGATTCTTGACTGTATCCTATTTTTAATATAAACAAGAGACCTAATGTTATAATTATTTTTTTCATATCCTTAAATAATAATTAACCTAAATTGACGTATTTAACACTTTATAATAAATTACAATTTATTATCTTGGGTCTTTCCAAACGATTTCAACAAATGTTAATTCATTAATAAAATTTTCTGTACAAGTAGTCCCTCCATCAATACCGCCACTACCACAAATAATTTCACAATTAGCTGTTCTATAAGAATTACCACCGTCTGGAATATTTAAAACACTCACATCAAAAACTTCTTCACTATTATATAAGTATTTTGTTATACTTGCCCTAGGTGTTGTTGGTGGATTTCTTAAGGCAAAATCTATTGATGATTGAAGACATTCAGGATAATTATTGTTTCTATTTTCTTTAGTGCAAGAAACTAAAATACCCAATAATAATAAAGCTGTTAAAATAAATTTTATGTTTTTCATCTTCTTAATGTTTTATAATTTGAGTTCTCGTCAAGATTATACAATGTCATGTTGGCATTTGATATAATTTCATTCTCTTCTACTTGGGCAAAAATATCAATACATGCCGCCAAGATAACAAATAGAGACACAATTTTCATTCATCACAGTAGCTTCACCATTTGGAAAATTTTGCCGCAATGAGCTATATACGTGGCTGTATTAGTTTTTATTTCATTTTTGGTGTAATAGACAAAATGGTTGCACATTTTGAGTAAAATATTTCAAGTGGACAAAATGGTTGCTATATTTTTCATCATTTTTTTGCTATCAAATACCAGTTAACTACTTTTGATTTGTCAGGTTAAACGGAGGTTGGCTCTGCTGGAGAGCAACCAATCGAGGGATACACTTGATGGCTGACGAAAATGTCAAAATTTAGGAACTCATTTGAGTTCCTTTTTTGATATTTTTTGATGCCTTTATGCCTTTAAAAACTCATTAATAAATTTGATTTTTCTTGCTCTTGATAATCCATTATGATTACGTAATTTATTCTTTAAATCTGAAAAATGACCATCTATTGCATTAGTGGTATTAGGTATATTTAACTCGTAATTATCATACCAAGTGAAAAGCCATTTCAAGTTAGTTTTTAGACTTCTGTAGGCACTTCTTAATCGTTTATGAGTGTAGTAACTTTTTCCTGTTTCTAGGTTAGTTGTTCTTTCGTTTAAGAATGATTCCCATTTATTAAACCAAAGCTCTAATCCGCCCTCAAAAGATTCTTTATCTGTCATTTTCATCATAGCAACAAACTCCTTTAACTCAATAGAAGCAGGGAGTTTAGGGTTTTTGGTAATATACCTTCTAATGATGGCTACTTGATGGAACTGGCACATTTGAACAGGGGTTTTATCAAAAGATTGGAGCAAACCTTTACGACCATCACAGACAATGGCTACGACTTCAAACCCCTTAGATTTTAGCTCTTTTATACCTTGAATATATAGTGTGTTGGTTTCCGTTTTTACGTAATATTTCAATAGGTTTTCTTTGGTATAAGAATCTTTAAAAAGCATCACTCCAAAGTTCCTCCCCCAATATGTTGTATCCATTAAAATAACCACTTTTCTGGGCTCTTTTTTAGGAATTAAAACCTTGTGTAAATCTATTTTTCGTTGGATTGTTCGTTTAGAGCAATTATACTTTTTAGCAAGTTGTTCATAGGTCTGTTTTCCTTGAACATATTCCTTCCATAAAACAAAAGAATTTATGGGACTTCCTCCTACAAAATATCGATTACAAGCTAAACATTTGTATCTCTGTTTCTTGTTTCTAACACCGTATTTTCTTGTAATTCTACTATTACAATAAATGCACTTTTTTTATTCAAAACCTTTCATTTACCTCAAAGGTAATGATAGCAATGCTTTTCAGAGTTTTTATCAACCATTTTGTCTATTAAGCCAAAAAATTATTTTTTTTATCATACATAACACGTAAAATATGAGAGTGTCCTGTGATAAATAAATCGGGCGGATATCTTGTTACATTAGCTTTAATACTTTTGGTATATCTGCCAGGGTATCCGCCAATATG
>CAYOTF010000216.1:0-1911 GCA_964406805.1 uncultured Zetaproteobacteria bacterium
AGTTAACGGCTTTTATTTATCCGATGATTATGTTTTTGATATTGGGTGTTATTGTACCTGTATGGCTATCTAATGTGGCAGATGCAGCCAACTATAAAGATTAATCTTTATAATTTGTAGTGTAAAAGCCTAGTCATTTGACTGGGCTTTTTTCGTTGTAGGGGACAAGCCCCCAGTTTAATGTAGGAGATAGTTCGATGACGCATAGTTTTAGTAAAGGAAAACCAACACTATTAATTGTAATGGATGGTTGGGGCATGGGTACAGGTGGTGCTGAAGATGCAGTAGCTTTGGCAAATACGCCTGTTTTTGATCGCTTGTGGAAAAACTATGCTCATACACAATTGATGACGCATGGTAAATATGTGGGTCTGCCTTCCAATAAAGATATGGGTGGCTCGGAAGTGGGTCATTTAACCATGGGGGCAGGTCAAATTCTTGAGCAAGGTCCAACGCGTATTAATAATGCTATTGCCGATGGTTCTTTTTATACCTCGGATGCGCTAGCACAAGTTTTTTCCAAAGGGCAAATTGGTGGGGTGTTGCATTTATTAGGTTTGCTATCTGATGGCAATATTCATTCGCATATTGACCATTTTATTGCGCTTTCTCGTTATGCTGCTGAACAAGGTGTAAAAGTATTGCGTGTACACGCCTTGCTTGATGGTCGCGATGTGGGCATTCAAACAGCATAAAATTATATTGAACAACTAGAAGCGGTATTTACTGAGCTTAATGCCCAAGGTTTTGATTATGCTTTTGCTTCGGCAGGTGGGCGTGAAAAAATTATCATGGATCGGGATCAGGATTGGAGCAAAGTAAAACCTGGTTGGGATGCTATGGTGCATGGTGAATGCGATAAGCGATTCACCAGTATGCAAGAAGCTGTGCAGTCATTTCGCGCTGAAAACAAAGATATTGTTGATCAGGACTTGCCTGGTTTTGTGATTGTGAATGCGGATGATCAAGCTGTAGGCACCGTGCAAGATGGCGATGTGGTGGTGATGGTGAACTTTCGTGGTGACCGTGCTATTGAAATTACAGAAGCCTTTGAAGTCGATGATTTTGATGGTTTTGACCGTGGGGGAATTGATAACAAAGCCCCCAACATATTGTTTGCGGGCATGATGGTGTATGATGAAGATCGGAACTTACCAGCCTTGCAACTTATGGGGCCCACGAAGGTGGAAGCACCCTTTGGTAAACGTATTTTAGAGATGGGCATCAAACAGTTTCGTTTGACTGAAACGCAAAAGTTTCCACATGTTACTTTCTTCTTTAATGGCGGTTACCGTAAACCGTTGGATGATACGATGGAGGATTATATTCTGATTCCTTCAGACCGTGGTATTTCCTTTGCAGATGCACCACAGATGAAAGCCCCCGATATTGCTGAAAAAGCAGTCGAGTTGATTGAATCAGGCGACTATGGCTTTGGGTTAATGAATTTTGCCAATGCGGATATGGTAGGGCATTGTGGTGCGATTGCGCCTGCGGTGGCAGCGATTGAAGCTGTGGATGCTGCGGTGGGACGCATTGTGGATGCGCTTGAAAAAGTAGGTGGTTGCGCATTGATTACAGCGGATCATGGTAATGCTGAAGAAATGCAGGTCTTTAAGGGTGATGAGAGCGAGCCTTGTACCAAACATTCTATTAATCCTGTGCCTTGTATTCTGTTTGATCCCGCATTTGACGGCTCTTACCAGCTTCGTCAGCCACAAGAAGGTGATGATTTATCTGTGGTTCCAGGCTTGTCGCATTTGGCAGCAACGCTGTTTGAAATGATGGCTTACACTGCCCCTAAAGATTTAAATGCATCCTTGATTGAAGGGGTATAAACTGAGATTTTTAAGGGGATAGGGGGCAGGCGTGGCTCGAAATCAACAGGCACTGGATCAACGTGGTTTAAAA
>CAYOTF010000216.1:1921-3365 GCA_964406805.1 uncultured Zetaproteobacteria bacterium
GTGGGTGATATGGGCATGTGTGTGTGCTTCGGTATTTGTGCAATTGTTTCACCAAGCGGATATTTGGGATTATATTGTTTATGACACGTCGCGTGTAACGTGGGTTATTTTAGGGACATTTTGTTTTGGTGTGTCGGTTAGTTTTGTCCATGTTGCAGCTTTAACATGGGAGTGGTTTTGTGCTTACCGTTTGCAATACCAACTTGAAAAAAATGGTTTGTATGGTGCGACGGTCAAAGGTCGGCAGATAAGCAATCGTTTTATTTCTTCTTTGCAATATATCCATCAAAATGGCGGGCAGGTTGATTTGTCTGCACTAAGCACGGTGGAATTTTCGGGTTATATTCGCGGTGCTCGTTTTGTTTCACTGCTGGGAAGCTTAATGATTACCATGGGCTTGATTGGTACGGTTCTGGGTTTAACGATTACCTTAACAGGTTTGAACGGCGCATTAGAAAATGTTGATTCGGATGGATTATCTGTATTGATTGGTCTGCGCGAAGCAATGTCTGGTATGGGCTTGGCATTTTATACGACTTTATTGGGTTCGATTATGGGTGGTGTGTTGTTACGCATGTTTGCTTATATTGGTGATAATTCTATTGAAGCCCTACAAGATTTATTGACCCGCAGTTGCATGGTGTATGCAGCTGTTGATTTAACGCCATCGGTGCAGCGTGATTTTAGGCAATTGGACCGTGTGGTGGAAGGTATGGAAACAAGGCTTTCGACATTGACACAATCCTTGCAACAAAGCAAAGCTGCGATGTCTGATTTTGCACAAGAAATGCAAGCCTTGAAAGATGCAACACGTTTGAAAGCCAGTGATGATGAGGTGTTTAAAGCCATTGCAGTGCACCGTCACTATGCCAAAGTTTTGCGTTATGAGTTGAATTTACAAAAGAAACTAGCGAGTTTTAAACAGCGGCTTTTGGCATCGATGGGTTTTCCAGTAGCCGTTGAGAAAAGCAGCGTAGAAAACAATCCGAAGGATTAAGTATGCGTTCGCGTCGTGAGCAGGACACATCATCTATTTATGAAGTTTTTTCTGATATGGCACTGCTTATGTTGGCAGCATTTATCTTTTTATTTGCCATGTTTTTGTTGATCTCAAAAGCCCAAGATTCAGGTGAATCATTTAAAACCAAGCAACAAATTGCTCAGTTGGAAGAAGACCTGGCTTCTGCCAAAGCACGCACTTTAGAGTTGTTACAAGAAATGAATACCTTGGTTGGTTCGGATACACAAGCTCAAATGGATAAAGTATTGGCTTCGGCAGGTTTAGGTAAAGGACAGGGGCGTAAAGATTTTGAGATGATGATTCGAGGTTTGCGTGCTTTGCCAGGTAAAGATTTACATTTGGTGATTGATGCCACTGGCTCGATGCATGGGGTAACAGCCTTTTTGATTCCTGTTTTGCGCGTGATCGCGATTCGTTCGGGTA
>CAYOTF010000217.1:0-3364 GCA_964406805.1 uncultured Zetaproteobacteria bacterium
CAACGCATCGATCTGGAGCATTACCGCGCACCCGCCGTCATTGTCACACGCCAGTTTTTTGAGCTAGCCAAACTGGCATTGGAAGTATCCACCCGCCTCGATACCAGCGCCCCCTGTACTGCCGCAAAAATAACACGTTTGCACAAATCAATCTGCAACCATGAATTTTTACGTTCAGTGGATTTTTTCAGCCATAATCGCGCCCAGCAAGCCATGATTTGGCACGAATTGCAATATCACATCCAAACCGTACAAGCGTATTTTTATCACAAAGATCAAGTGCTCCTTCAGCGCAGCAAAATAACTATGCTGATCAATCTCAATCGACCCCATGAAAGCGCTCAGACCATCCGAGCAGCAATGCCAAACGCTCAGCATATCCGGCGGGCTCCGTTCAACTGCATTGCCATGCCGTTGGATCACTTTATAACGCGTCTCGGTAAAGGCATTCGCAGCGTAAAAGAAGTCTTGGGCAATCAACAGCAACAGCAAGCCCTGCATACCGAAGATGCGTTAAAAAGCACCATGATCGGTGGCAAAGCGATTCTATTGGCCATGAAAACAGAAAAACGCCATCATCCACGGCAGTCACAATCCACGATTAAAATCCATCTGAATAAACATTTAGCCCAGAGCATGATCAGTGCTTTTTCAATGCAAACAAGCAGCATGCAAGCCAGTCCAAATGAGCCGCCAACGGATACGTGCAGAACATGGAATATCGTTGATATCAATGCTCACGGCGCTTGTCTGGAACGCCTGCACATCAAACCACAAAACAGCGAACGGCATGATGAGTTGGCCAATTATCTGGGAGAAATGATTGGATTAAACTGGCACTTTGGAGAGCCGGGCGAACAGCACATGGCCAAACTATTTCCTGCGATCAAGCCGCCAGCACTGGCCTTTATCCGCTGGGTCAAAGAACACAAAGCCGGCGAACAGCGCATTGGCATCTCTTTTTTTCACCAACACGCTCTAGAAAACCATCCAGATCAAGCAACAAGAGCCTTCCAAATGGCCAAAGCAGTCATCCTCGGCGGCAGCAACGATCTGCAAGAAAAGCGCACATGGCCAATCATGATCCAGCCCAATAGCACATCCTATTTCGCCATTTTTCCCGACAGTAAAATCTACAAAAACATGAGCTTTTCACTCGTGCAAGATCAGCACAGCCAGTATTACACCGTTCAAAGCATTATCGTTACCGGAGCAAATTACACCCGCTGCGATATTATACCTGCCAAGAGCAGCTAAGCCCGACCAAGGCATCGTAAATTCAGAGGCAATCTGAACAGTCACTTCGATTTTGTAATCCATGCTGAATAGTTACAATCAGCCTACCTTAACAGCAGCAATGGCCGCATGTATTGCTTCCATCAGCACTTCCGGCCGATAGGGCTTCTGCACGAAAGAGGCCAAGCCTTTGCCGGTAAATCGGCTCGTCGCCTCCTGTTCATTATAACCACTGCAGAGGACAACTTGCACATCCGGATTGATTCGGCGCAGCTCTCGGAAACAACCTTTCCCATCCAGCCTTGGCATCGTCATATCCAAAAGCACAGCAACAATCGATTGTTGATGTTGGCGATAGACTTCCACCCCATCCAATCCATCGACAGCACAAAGTGTATCAAAGCCCATATCTTCCAACATCAAGGCCGCAACTTCCCGAACGGACTCCTCATCATCAATAATCAACACGGAACCTGAATAACGCGGCAATTCAGCCGTACATGGCTCGGCAATTGCAATGCCTTCATTTTGTTGAGAAGCAGGAAACATTACTTTGATCGTCGTGCCCTCACCAGGCTCGGAATAGACTTTGATAGCCCCTTGATGGCCACGGACAATGCCAATAACAGCACTCATTCCCAAACCATGCCCCTTCTCTTTGGTGGTGAAAAACGGCTCAAACAATCGTTCCTGCGTAGCTTTATCCATACCGCAGCCAGTGTCCGACACTTCAAGAAAAACATAGCTACCGTCTATCAATTCATCATACACAAAGGTGGAATCAAGATAAGCCCGATCAACTTCAATCACCCCGGTATCGATTGAAATAATACCATTTTTACCTGCAATCGCATCGGAAGCATTGATCACAAAGTTCATAATAATCTGCTGCATTTGTGATGCGTCGGCTTCGATCAACGGCAAATGATCAGCCAACCGGAATCTCAGCGCCACCCCTTTTCCAATGGAGACTTCCAACAGTTTGACGATCTCTTCAACCATCTCAGACAGATTCACCGATTTAACGACAAACTTACCCTTACCAGAATAAGCTAGCATCTGTTTGCACAGTTCCGCCGCTTTTTCACTGGATTCCACAATATTATTTAAATATCTCTGGGTTGATTGGGGATCGACTTTATTCTTGCGTTCCGCCAAAGCAGCATTACCCAAAATAGCTGTGAGAATATTATTGAAATCATGGGCAATTCCACCCGCAAGCACACCCATGCTTTCCAAACGCTGGATATGTTCGATGCGTCTCTGCTGCTCTTTTTCTGCACGCAAATCATGCGCGATGACAGAATACGATTCGATGCTTCCATCGCGATTTTTTTGCATACCAAAAGATGCAAGGGCAGGTATCTCCTGGCCATCGCGATGCGCAAAAACCACTTCGCTTCGATAACTACCCAATTGATTCACTTGCGGCAAAATAAGACTATGAAAGCGCTCGATTTCAGCTCTGGGGTGAAAGTCCGCTAGTGTCATCTGGCTAACATTATCATCCGCCGACAAGCCCACCATGCTGCGACCCGCAGCATTCACATAGATCAGCCCACCATTCGCATCGAGCATGCCTATAAAGTCAGAGCTGTTATCCAAAATGGACAACAAGCGTTCGCGTTCGATCTCTGATGCCTTGCGCTCAGTAATATCGGTCAATGTGCCTGATCGCATCACCGCTTGACCAGCATCATCGTGCACCAGACTGGCATACACCTCCACCCAACGAAAACCGCCATCACGGTGTTTGTAGCGCACATCGTAGCGGAAGTCAGACTCATCTCCGGCAATCAGCGCTTGAAACAACTCACGGTTATATTGATAATCATCGGGGAAAACATAATCGAGAAAGTTATTGCCAATGCAATCTTCAACGTCGTAGCCCGTCAGTTCAGTCCATGAATCATTAAGGAAGTTCCAGCGACCCTGCATGTCCGTTTGAAAAACAACTTCTTTAAGACTATTTACCAATCGTTTGTATCGCGCTTCGCTCTCTTGCAGTGCCTCAATGAGGCGGTATTGCGTCTGAATGGCTTTTTCATCAAGGGTCGGTTTCATTTCAGGTAATCGCTTTAATCAATGCGTGGTGATCCAGCACCTCGGCATAGAGTGGGAAAATATT
>CAYOTF010000218.1:0-3358 GCA_964406805.1 uncultured Zetaproteobacteria bacterium
AACGAACAGCAAGCCATGCTGGCGGCGATTCATAGAGGCCTGCAAGAGCTTGAACAGCAACAAGTGATTCTGTTGGAAAAATTCAGCCGTGCATTTCGCAAACATCACAGTTGCGAAAGCATGCATGAAAAAAACAAATATCAACAGCGCCGCCAAATCGAACACAAACAACAGCGCCAGCTCGATGATCTGTTTGCCAGCAGACATCCGCGCGCAGTGGCCTAAGTCATGTCGTTACGCAAACTATCCATCACCATGTTCGCCGTCATCGGCCTATTGCTCGGTAGTAAAGTCGGCCTGCACATTTGGCAGCTAGATAGCGCCATCACACCAGCTGCACAAAACAATATGGCCAGCATCAATCCGCAACCCGACATGCTTATTCCAGAAACAAGCCAACAAAATGCTGCGCTTCAACCCGCCATCGCAAACGACAGCGCAGCGATCACAACAGCAGAATCACTAGCGATGATTGAATCGTTTTTGATCCCCTCCGCCAATGCCGAAGCGGCATCGGATGCAGTATCACGAGGCAGCAGTGTGATTGAAGATAAAACACTGAGCACATTGCGTCAGCTGAAAAACGGCCTCGATCAACGCAGCAAAACACTGGATCAACGCGAGAAAAGCGTAAAACAGGCCGAAGATCAACTCAAACAACGCATCACCGAACTCGAACAACTCGAAGCCAGCATTCAACAGCGTTTGCTGGATGAATCCAAAGTCAAAAGTAAAAAAATAAAACGCCTGACTGCCGTCTATGAAGGCATGAAGCCCGACCGCTCAGCGCCTGTCATTGAGCGCATGGAACTGGCTACCGTGGTCAAAATATTCCTACTCATGGATGAAAAGAAAGTCGGCAAGATTCTATCTTTCCTACCACCTGAAAAAGCCGTCACCATCAGCCAGGCTTTAACCAAACGCATCAGCTCCATTAAATAATTCAAACGTCCGCGTAACTATTCAGCATGTTTATAAGTACTCTGTAGCTGTTCAGAGTGCCTCTGTTTTGCTTGAGGACACCAACAGTAGGCGCTTTTAGGTGAGGCGAAAAAGCGCAGACTCCATGGATGGAGGAGGTAGAGCGACGCAGGATCCTTCCGTTTCCTGAAATTCGCCACTGATTACAATACGGCGTTGCAAGAACAGTTCATTGGAGTCTATTGTTGAGCGGAAGGACACTGACCTTACTGAATTAAAGCATAAGGCAAAACGGCGGGCGACATTGCGGGAAAAGTCGGAATCAGCATTGGTTTCTCTGTTATTAACTGGTGAATTCACAACTTAATATAAAGTTATAAAAGCCTAGCATGACCCTGGCATACTGGCAGTTATTCGACACCACCATTGTAACAAAAAGCAGAGAATCAGGCCTCCTTTTATTTCATAGGTGGGACGGCAGTGAATGCGAATTCTTTTTCGACAACTGCTGAACCGTATAGTTTAGAAGCCGCATCCTCTTCATTTTCATACATTACCCGTACAACGATCACTTTATACACAAGCGGCCTCTCCATGCACAATTATTTTCAGAGTTAATACCAAGGTTGAACCGAAGGGTGTACCGTAATTCCAGCACCAACATAGCCTCGAACCGCAGGAACAGACTCACGAAGGTAATTATATAGAACCCTCTGTATTTCATCATTATTTTTGGAGATTGTGATGGCAATGCTAAGTAAGTCGGGATATTGATCCAGCTTTTCTTTAATAATGATGACCAAGGTTTCAACAAGGGATACATCTATTGTCTTTACCGCAATTGAGACTGCGTACTCTAAAACTAATAGGTAATCTTTTTCATAAGAACTGGATAGGTAACTAGACCTCTTCTCGAACAAAAAACTATCAACAGCCCGAATGTCAGAGAGGTCTAATGACTGTGCTTCACGCTTATATACTGAATGAACACCATAATGATTAATTATGTTCAGAAGAGTCGCCCAGACCCCAAACTCCTTAAACTCACTTGGCGATATATTTTCCAACAAACTATTAATGGTGTGAAGAACATCATGGCTAAGCTGGTTTTTAATCAAGACACCATAACCACCACACGTGGAACAGAGCATTCGATCACATTTTGGATCGTCCTCTTTTAGTCGTTCAAAAAGTAATATTAATTCCTTGATGGTTTTTTTATTACTCATGGTTTATTTGACTCCATCAATATATTTCCCAATTACAGTTGTATTTATTCTGATATTTGCCAAATCTTCTGCCATACATTTTATTTGTGATTCATACCTATCCCCATCAGTTGGCGATATGACATAGCTAATGACAAACAAACATGCTGCTTGTAAAAGTGTAACATCTGTGAAAAATATTAGACTTAATGCAATAAAACCACTGGCTAAAAATATTAAAGATGCATAATCAAAGATTTTTTTTGAGGCATTATACTTTCCAGCAGGGTAGGATTCTCTTTCAATGCGAATTTTTTCAGTTTCTAGTTCAATCGCACTTTCAAATTTATTCATAATGCTCATCCTTTATTAATTATTAAATACGATATTTTCATACTCTCGAATATATGAAACAACAGGGCTCCACAACGTTACTTTCTCACCATATAGCTCAAATATCTTTCCATGGTTCTTTTCAGCAATGATTTTCATTTGTGCAAAGTTACTATCGAAGGATGCGTTTTCAGAAAGAACGTTTTTTAAATCATTCTCAGTTATTACATTAGTGCCAGAGCGCTCAAGCGTTAGATAGGCATTTAGTATTCTTGAGTTGATTTGGCTTTGCCTTTTTGCCCATAGTTTAAGTCGCCTGCAAACCTTTGTGGCCTCTTCAGAATCTTTCATCATCGAATCTGCCTCCTTTTTCGGGAAAAACATAGTTTCTTCAAGATCGGATAAAACCACCAAGCCTTTGACTATTTCGGCGTGTGCTTCTTTCTCTTTCCCGCCCTTGCTTACTAAGAAGGCCGCTGCTTCAAGGTAATCTTTCAAATCAGATAGCTTCGCTTCTAGATCACTCATAATTATCTCCTAACCCCGCGTGTGGAAGACTATGTATTAGTATATAATAGTCAATAGTAGAGTTTAATGAGTAAAAAAATGTCTTTAAAAGTACTTTCAATACTTGGATATGATATGACAGTGCCGGGCTTTTATAATTTGATATTGATTACGGTAATTTGAGAGAAAAGGTTTTTCTTGGATAGCCAATGGTTGGACGAAGCCGCTATCGCGGAGAAAGACCAAACCTTCATCATCTCATGCCTCGTTTGATTCAGTAGAGGAGTAACCTCGCACGTATCCCCCAGTATGGGGGAAATTGAACACATGCGAGGTAACCACCATGATAGCAGAGACTATCTTCAAACAGGATTATGAAAAGCATCTTC
>CAYOTF010000219.1:0-3324 GCA_964406805.1 uncultured Zetaproteobacteria bacterium
AAGCTCTTAATTAAGGTAAGAGGGGGAGTGAATACGTAATTGCAAGGCTAGCCCTAAAGCGCGCGCATCTGCTTGATTGCAAGACCTGACCCTTACATATCTTACATACAGTGCTTGCACCTCTGCAAAATCAACAAGTGTATTATGTACATTCGTATTATTGCGCACCTGACAATCCAGAGCATATGTTGGCTGCTTCATCGTATGGTGATTACCCATTTGCCTGCGCAGTTGGGCTAGATAATACTGTTGCAGTGCAATTTCACCCTGAAAGATCACAAAAAGCGGGCTTGGCCATGCTTGAGTCCTTTGTAAATTGGAAATCTTAAGGTTCATATTCATATTATAGGTATTGGTCTGTAATTGATTGAAAAATATTCTGGAAGTTTCTAAAAAAAGGTACAGGAGAGGCAAGTTCAAATGTGGAATCGCACCCGTTGAGGGAAGTAGTTGTAATAAAAGGGTGGGGTATAATGGGTGATCCAGGCATTGTTACGGTGCGATGTAGGGATGTATTATTCACGGGATTAAAAAAACTAAAGTGGCGGAAATTTATACACCAACTTGTTATGTCTGTTGATCCAAATGAATAAGTATCCACTTCATTATCATTTAAGATTAAATTTCCAATACTGTTGGGATGGATGTAAATAATGGTCGCATCATCAGCCTTCTTGCCCAACTTTATATTCATAAATTGATTGCCTATAATTTTATGCGTCCCATGGTCTTGGCTAACATTTTGAGGGTCGGCTATTGACATGCTTATTAAGCCTCCTGATCCATGGTATTGACTAATATCAAAATTATTAAAGATGTTATTTCTGACTGTAACATTTCTAACAGTAATGTTTAAAGCTAGTCCTCTTAAAGTTCCATCTCCATGATCAACAAAGCCATTATGGTTTTGTATAATATTATTGTTTATAGTAAAGTCTTTGGAGTACCCGATTCCATTTAAATTGATTGAATAGCCAACGTTGTTTTGAATCACCATGTGTGCAATGGTTATGTCTTGGATGAGGCGCTGCATAGTGCTGGGGTCAAAGTCAGGCTCTCGTGGAGTAATTCGTGCTGTTGTCCTGAATTGTGATATTCGTGTTGGTGCTATATAAGAGGGAGCGTTTTGATGGTCAAACTGACCTGAATTGGGCTCAAAATCAAACCCTGCTTGAGAACCATGACCATTTGCATTTTCAATGATTCCTCCAACGAAGCTACAATGGTGGCAATGTTTGACGGTTACATTATTTCTTGTTGAGTTGCTGATATTTAGATTTTTAAATGTAATATGCTGGGGCTCATCATAATTTATGAGTTGGTTAGGGGTATTGGATGTTGAGGGGTCTAAGGCTGTAATATTGAGCCCATCTGCAGGTGAGTTGATGATGGAAATATTTTTTAATTTTAAGTTATCACTGCTTGCAATTTTTAAGCCATGTGCATTAGAAGTCAGGGCATTATAGTTATCTTTATCTTCCTTGTCATCCTCAAGCACATCCCCATCTGCATCGATATATTCTTGACTGGTGGTGTTGTAGCGATATTTTGATAGGGGCGTTCCGAAGGGGTCAATAGCCTCTTTAAAGGTTCGATTTCCATCCAAGGTTAAGTCACATATATCTATAGAATCAGAATTGATGATATTTAATATAGGTTTGCCAAATTCAGCCCACGTCGTTTTGGTTCGTAGGTACCCATTTGCGCAAGAAGGTTTTACTTGAACGTTATTGATAGGAGGTAGTAATGCAAGAGGTGTTCTTTGGCCATCGTGTATGCAGGTTGTGTAATAATCTCCATAAACTACTTCAGCACTTAAATCTCTATTAGCTACTTTAGCAATTAGAATCATGCCGATGTCATTTGCCTTAATCGTGGTTCCTTGGCCGTAGATGGAATACGTGATGTGTGGGTTTGGTGTTGAACGTTTATTTAAATCTTTTAATTCTAGGTTATCCACCATGCATATTCGGGGATTCTGCGGTTGAGATTCAGGGAAGCATAATGTATTTTTTTCTCCCCAATTCACATAATCATCTAATGCAGTTTGGATAATATTCGTATCATTATGACTACCATTGCAGAGTAAGTTTCGTTCGGTGCCTGCGTAATCTTCTAAAGCCTTACTGCCTATTGGACACTGGGCTGCCCATGCACTGTTAGAGGCTAATAGGCATGATATGATAAGGGTGGTAGCTTGGAAAATGCTGATGCAATTAGACTTCAAGCTTACTATAACTTTATTTTTCATTGGTAATTATCTCCACAAAATTAATAAATTAGAGTATTATAGACTACTTTTTAGAGTAGTGCAAAGTTTTCAGTAGCCTTGACGGTTAATTTGTAATTAGATTATCCTCAGAAAGACTTAACATATTGATATATTGAGTAAAAATGTATTTTCATGTATCATAAAGTGCATATAAACAGGTTATAAACCTACCAAAAGGCTTGCACATGATCCGAGAAAAGAGTTTGAAACAGCTTAATTTAAGTGAATTTATTACACCGAATGGTCGTGGTCTTCGAGATGACAATCGCTGGGTGAAGTTGGCTAAGGTTGTGCCATGGTCAGAACTAACGGCAGCCTATAATTTAGTGATGAATGCTGATATTGGTCGCCCAGGTAAACCAGCACGCTTGGTGATTGGTGCGATGATTATCAAACATAAGCTGAATTACAGCGATGAGGAAACGGTATTGCAGATTCAGGAGAATCAATACCTTCAATACTTCTGTGGCTTGGATGTGTATGAGGATAAGCCGCCATTTGCGCCGAGTTTGTTTGTTGATATACGCAAACGCATGAGCACAGAGATGTTTGCCGCTTTTGAGCAAGGGGTAGTGAATCAGAGCGCGAAGATTGAGGCTGTAAAAAATAGTGATGATGAACCACCAACGGGTAGCGGTACAGGTGGTGGTGAAGGAGCAACCACACATTCAGGAAAACTTCTGATGGATGCTACGGTTGCAGACCAAATGATTCGTTTTCCCACAGATTTTGGGCTACTCAATGAAGCACGTGAGATCTCTGAACATTTGATTGATAAACTACATGAGCAAGTTGGTGGAAAAAAGGTACGCACATATCGTATAAGGGCTCGCAAGGATTACCTTGCGGTGAGTAAACGCAAGAAGGCTGGCAGCAAATTGATACGCAAGGGCATTCGCAAGCAATTGCAGTATGTGAAACGCAACTTGAAATACATCAGTGGCATGTTGGATACGCTGATGCCAAGCCATGCATGCAGAGCCTTTCCTTTGCAGCATCGGTTGCAACGTCAGTATTGGATTATTCAAGTACTGTATGAACAACAGCAAGGC
>CAYOTF010000220.1:0-3298 GCA_964406805.1 uncultured Zetaproteobacteria bacterium
GAAACCAGCCAAGCTGAATCGCGAACACGATCAGCATCAGGATGCCGGAAACAAAGGCGGGAAACGACAAACCGACAAGCGAAACGACGCGCGAGGCGTAGTCGATCCAGCTGTTGCGACCGACCGCAGCCGCAATGCCGAACGGCAGGCCGAACACGACGCCGATGGTGATGGCGGCAAGCGTCAGCTCGATCGTATAGGGCAGGACGAGCAGCACCTCCTGCGCGACCGAGCGGCCGCTCGACAGCGACCGGCCGAGATTTCCGGTCAGCACGTCGCCGATGAAACTGAAGTACTGCACGTAAAGCGGCTGATCGAGGCCGAGCCGCGCGCGCAGGGCTTTCAGCGACACCTCCGTCGCCTGGTCGCCGAGAATCACGGCGGCCGCATCGCCGGGCACAAGGCGCACCAGCACGAAGATCGCGGTCAGCATGACGAACAAAGTGGGGATCGCCAGCAGCAAACGCTTGATGGCGTAGCGGATCATGCCGCGGCCTTTTGCGGCATCAACCGCTCCGCCGTGAAGGCGGCGATCGAACGCTGCGTGCCGCCCTGCACGAGCAGATCGCAGATGATGGAACCGACGACCGGCACCAGCTGAAACCCGTGGCCGGAGAAGCCGAAGGCGTGAACCACACCGGGCGCATTCGGCGAGAGGCCGATCACCGGGATGAGGTCGTCGGTCTTGGCTTCCATGCCGGTCCATGCGCGAACGATCCGCACGTCGCGCACCGACGGAAACAGCTCGGAGGCGGCCCGTGCGCCTTTGGCGAGTTCACTGAAGTTCACGGTGCTGCGCTGGGTGTCGAGATCGGCTGCGCCTTGCAGACCGCCACCGATCACCAGCGTTCCCTGCCCCGCCTGCTTGAACGACAGGGAGCGGCCGACGACGCTGACAACCGGCTCCAGCAGCGGCGCCAGCCGCTCGGTCACGATCATCATCGACGCCTTCATGTCGAGGCGGATGTCGTCGCCGACCATGGCGGCGACGCGCGCGGCCCAGGCGCCCGCCGTGTTCACGATCATCGGTGCGATGAAGTCCCGCTTGTCGGTGCGCACAAGCCAGTCGGCGCCACGGCGCTCGATCGCGGTGACGCCAATGCCTTCGTGGATCGTCACACCCTCGGCCTCGCACGAGCGACGAAATGCGAGCAGCGTGCGATGCGGATCGGCCGCACCATCACGACGCGCCACCAGCGCGCCGACGCAATGCGGGCTCAACGCAGGAACGAGCTTGCGCAGCTCGGCGCGGTCGATGACCTCTTCATGAGAGTGGCCAAGCTGCCGCACCTTTGCGGCACGTTCGTTCAGCTCGACCAGATGCTTTTCGGTTTCCGCCACGCGGATCTGGCCGTGTGCGTGAAAACCGCAAGAATCACCGACGATCTTGTCGATGCGATGCCACATGTCCATCGCTTCGAGCGAGATCGGCACCTCGGCCAGGTCGCGGCCGAGCGTGCGTACGCCGGCGGCGGTCGCGCCGGAGGCATGGCGGCCGACCCACGCACGTTCCAGAATGACGACGCGCTTCTTGGCGCGGGCCAGATGCAGCGCCGCCGACAGGCCGTGCAGCCCGCCGCCGATCACAATCACATCGGCGTTGTCGCCGCTCACGGCAGCGCCTCTTGCTCGAGCGCCGCGAGCTCGCCGAGCGTGATCGGCTTCAGCGGCGGACGGACGCGATAGAAGCCGACATCGGCGGGCGCACGCTTCTCGGCGTCTGCGAGAATCCGGGTGACGGTGTAGCCGCACTGGCGGCCCTGACACGGGCCCATGCCGGCGCGGGTGAACGCCTTGACCTGGTTCGGACCCGGTTCACCGATCGCGACCATGGCGCGGACATCGGCCGCGGTGATCTCCTCGCAGCGGCAAACAATGGTGCCGTCGGCGGGCACGAAGATTTCCGGCCGTGGCTTGAACAGCGCATCGAGGAATGGCCGCAACGCCAGTTCGCGCCCAAGCTTCTGCCGCAGCGGCTGCGCTGCCTGCGCAATCGTCGCAGCATCGGTACGGCCGAGCCGCTCGGCGATGCGCAGCCCCGCCAGCTCGCCGCGCAGATGCGCAGCAGCAGCACCGGCAATGCCCGCGCCGTCACCGGCAACGAACAGGTTCTGCTGCGAGCTCTCGCCCCACGGGTCGAGCACCGGCACGTAGCAATCCTGATCGTCGCGCCATTCCACGGTGCAACCAAGCGCGAGCGGCGCATGGACATTCGGCACCACGCCTTCATGCACCAGCAGCAGCTCGGCAGGCGCCGTCGCCGTTTGACCCTCGGCCGTGCGATAGCGGATCGCCTCGATCTGATCCTTGCCGGTGGCCTCGACATCGACCACGTGCTTGACGATCGGCACGCCGCTCGCCTTGAGCGCGCTCTTCCAGGCAAGCCCCTTCCAAAGATCGCCGGCCGCGCGCAGCGCCTTCGGCAGATGCGGCAGCGCCGAGCGCAGGCGTCCCGGTGGCGTCGTGTCGAGATAGCCCGCGACCTTGCCGCCGGCTTGCAACAGCTGGGTCAGGTAGAGCAGCGGCAACGGACCGGAGCCCGCGACCCACACCGGCTTGTCGGGGATCTGGCCGGAGCTCTTCAGCATGATCTGCGCCGCGCCGACGGTCATGACGCCGGGCAAGGTCCAGCCCGGAAACGGCACCGGCCGCTCCTGCGCGCCGGTCGCAAGCAACACCGCCTTGGCCTGCAGCGTCCACGATTTGCCGGCGCGGCTGACGAACGCGCGAAATCCGGGCTCCACGTGCCAGAGCTGTGCGCCGGGCTCGTAAGCAGCGCCGCTGGCGCGAAACGCCTGCGCCAGCGGGAGACCAGCCTGATAGCTCTCGCCCAGCACTTTTCCGCGCGCGCTGGCCGCCACGGTCTCGACCGACCGCCAGATCTGGCCGCCGGGCGCGGGCTGATCGTCCACGACCGTCACAGTCAGTCCAAACCGCCGCGCCGCGACTGCCGCCGCCATGCCGGCCGGCCCTGCGCCGACGATCAACACATCCACGCTTGTCATGCGCCGACACTCCGCTTGCCCTGCTGGCGCTCAACGCGCATGCCGTCGCGCACCTGGCGGAGGCAGGTCTGCACCGACGCTTCGCCATCGACCTCAGCCAGGCAATCGAAGCATACGCCCATCATGCAGTAGGGTGCACGGCGACTTTGCGTCACCGGCGTCGTGCGCGACCAGAGCGGTCGCTGCCGCAGCAGCACTGCGGCCACGCTTTCGCCCGCCTCGGCTGTGACGGGCGCGCCGTCGATGTAGATTGTGACGGCTGCGCCGCCGGTCTCATGCAGCTTGCGGAACAT
>CAYOTF010000221.1:0-3279 GCA_964406805.1 uncultured Zetaproteobacteria bacterium
GCATAATCCTCCCTTTTATCCATCATATGTTATTATTCTGTTATGTGGAAATCATTTAATACGCAGCCTGAGGTGTTTGTTGCAAGCGCGGAGCTGGATCATCCGAGTTACCCACTTTTGACGCTGTTGCGCAATTTTCTTCCGGTCATTCATTAAGTCTGATTTTTGCATAAACTGTAATCCTCAAATTTATAAAGTATACAGGGTATGTTGCAGCGACCAGTTGAACCCATCACAGCGCTCATACGGCTGTTGACGAGGATGGTTTTATCCACCGCCAGACGGTGACGGCGGGCAATGTCCATGACAGTCAGGAGCATGACAGATTGTTGCTTGGGGATGAGAGTGCCCTGTATGCTGATGCGGCCTATACTCACAGGATAACCGCGACAAGCTCAGGCGGCTTGGCATTAAGGACTGTGTTCAACGCAAAGACTGTCGGGGTCAGCCCATATCCGAGGCAGACATCGCCCGGAACAAGGAGATTGCGGTGACCCGCAGTTGCCAGAATTTTAGGGAAGCGAGCGACCCTTTGCCACCTATAAATGCCGGTATGGTCTTGGGCGGACGCGATTTATGGGGCTTGCGAAAAACCTGACCTTTTACGGTCTTGCCGCCATGGCGAGCAATATCAAAAAAGCGGCCAAATTCCTGATGCTCTACGGCTTGCCGGATCCTGCACCCACGGGATAGAGCTGCGCCTGAAGTCCGGAAATACCCCAAGAAATCACAGAAAAGCCCGCCCGGCGGGACATAAAGACTGGCCTGCAAGCCCGTTATATGAAATTATAAAATAAATCAGGCCTTACGCAGAGGTCTCACCTCTAATAAAGTGCAATTACTTAATAGTAAATGCAGAGAATATGGATGTGTTAAAATAATCACTTACAAGCCTTAGAATACAGCTTTTAAAAAGAATTTTTATTATGACAATAGACATATATCAAATAATAAGAACGTTACATATATTGAGTTCTACCATATTATTCGGAACAGGTATTGCTATCGCATTTTTTATGTATCGCACTCATTTTACCAATAATTTATCTGAAAAATTATATGTCGCCAAAGGGACTGTTCTTGCTGATTATTTATTCACACTTCCCGCTGTAATTATACAACCTGCCACAGGAATATGGCTAATTTATCAAGGCGGTTCCTCTTGGACAGATTTATGGCTTGTCATCACCTATGCACTCTATTTTGTCGCGGGGGTCTGTTGGTTGCCTGTTGTATGGATTCAAATTGAACTTAAAAAAATTCTTATAGAATGCGTAACCTATAATATGGAATTGCCGGAAAGATATTATATACTCTTCAAAATCTGGTTTATCCTAGGTTGGCCAGCCTTCATTGGTTTAGTTGTAATCTACTTTTTAATGGTATTAAAGCCAGTATGAATCATAACCCAATATTCAAAGAGATTTTCGGAAAAGATTGGCATAATCTGCCGCCTGTAATGCATAAACATTATTCAAATCGCCCATATAGCCAAGATGTCACAACTGTTGAAGGTGAATTAGACATAATGTGTGCCGGTTTCATTAAATTCCTCTCACCTATATTTTGGCTGATGCGTGGCATCCCACCTCATAATGAGAAAAACGTTCCCGTAACAGTAAGTTTCACAAGCAAGAAAAATACAGATTTTTTTTATTTTAAACGTATATTTCATTTTAAAAAGAGAAAAATTTATGAATTTCAATCCCATATGATACGAATATCCGGCAACGAAATGATTGAGGTTATGCGTTCTGGGCTAGGGTGGCGTTTGAGTTATACATGGGAAGATGGCTGCGTAAAACTTAACCACAAGGGATATGTTTTCAAGCTATTTGGTTACTATATATCCCTCCCATTGACATTCATCATAGGAAGTGGATATGCCGAAGAAGTCGCAATCGATGATAATAGGTTTGATATGGTTGTAACAATTATTCACCCTTGGTGGGGTAAGCTATATGAATATAAGGGCCGTTTTAAGATCAAGGAAAATACATGATCAAACGAATTCTTATAATTGGTGGGTATGGTAATTTTGGTCAGTTCATTTCTAAAAAACTCGCGACCGAAAAAAATATTCAAATTATTGTAGGCGGCAGATCAATTAAAAAAGCCAAAGAATTTATCTTAAACATAGATACTGCGAATGAAGCAGAGGCTGTAGAAATAGATATAAATAAAGATTTTGCCTTATCACTTTCTAGAATTAAACCTAACATTGTGATTCATACCTCTGGCCCCTTCCAGACACAGGGGTATGAAGTTGCGCATGCCTGTATCGCATTAGCCATTCACTATATCGACTTAGCCGATGGACGTGATTTTGTTGATAACATCGTAGAACTCAACGAATATGCAAAAGAAAACAATGTTCTGATCATGAGTGGAGCAAGTTCAGTTCCCTGTTTAACATCTGCTTTGGTTAACCAATATAAAAATAAATTTGAAAAGCTGGATAGTCTCGAATATTGTATAACTACAGCTCAAAAAACAGCACGCGGCCTTGCTACAACAGAGGCGATTTTAGGCTATACTGGCAAGCCATTTAATACTTTAATCAATGGCAAACAGCGTAAAATATATGGGTGGCAAGGTTTGAAAGTCCGTAAATTTCAAGAAATTGGCTGGAAATTAATGGGAAATTGCGATGTCCCTGATTTGTCGTTATTCCCAAAATATTTTCCAGAACTAAAAACTATTCGCTTTTATGCCGGGCTTGAAATTCCATTCATTCATATAACATTGTGGATTTTATCGTGGATAGTTCGGGTAGGTTTGATAAAAAATCTACAAAAAGCAGCGCCAATACTTTTACGGATTTCATCTATGTTTGATTGGCTAGGCAGCGACAACAGCGCCTTTCATATGAGATTTTCAGGAGAAGGAAAGAACGGTGTTCAGAAGACCACCACCTTTGAACTTATAGCCCGTTCCGGTGACGGCCCCTTCATTCCTTGTATGCCAGTTATTTTGATAGCAAAAAAACTCGTCAATGGTGAAATAAGTGATATAGGCGCATTTCCATGTATTGGGTTTATTTCGCTTGATGAATATCTTGATGCCTTAAGCGATATGGATATTTCATGGAATACCAAATAAAACGTCAAATATCAAGTTATGCCATCACCTATCCCAACCGTTTCCACATATAACGTATCTGAATCTTAAACCCCGCTGCGACTTCGGGGAATTCATCGATACCGGCGGTGTAGCCCATGGCCAGATAAAAGGGGATGGCGTTTTTGGTGGCCCAGAGATAGATGTCCCGTAGCCCCG
>CAYOTF010000222.1:0-3259 GCA_964406805.1 uncultured Zetaproteobacteria bacterium
CATCTGTCGTCTCCCTCAATGGATTCGACAGATTCCCTCTCTCTCTCCTCCCCCTCGGCAGACCGGGATGATGGCGGCAGGCAGGGTCGTTCATGGTGCAGCCGTGACTGGCCGCACGGATCGCGCTCACGCGCAAAGTGTTCTCAGTCCTGATATTTCACGACAGGAGATCGATCATGGGTGAAGCAACCGACAAGCTGAAGGCGGCAGGCAACAAGCTGGCCGGCAACGTCAAGGAAAGCATCGGCAAGGCGACCGATAACGCCAGTCTCGAAGCCGAGGGCAAGGCGCAGAAGGTCAAGGGCGCCGGTCAGGACGTCAAGGGATCGGTCAAGGGCGCGCTCGGCGACGATATCTGACCCCCCCGACCTTCGATGACACGATCGGGCCGCTTCGGGCAACCGGGGCGGCCTTTTCCTTGCGCGCCGGGAATCCGGGATTTCGAGCGCCACCTTTGAAGATCGACTTGAGGCTGCGCGGGCGCTCGGCTAGCCGTGCCGCGACCACGGTCATCCAGATCGCATCGCACCCCGTGGACGGCCTCGCGCCGCGCGCCTGATTGCAGCGCAGATGCTTCAGCAGGCCGTTCGACAGCGATCGCCGTCCACCCGCGCTGCGCAGCGTGACATGGTCGAACGTCGGGTAATCGGGATGATGGCGGGCGAGGCGCCGCGGGCTCGGCAGGGGCATCCCGCATCCGGCGCACAGCGACGACTGCGCCCAGCGCAGGATCCGCCGCTGGTTTCTGGCTTGGGTGGTCGATGCCATGATGCGAGAATGGTGGCCCTGGATTAAATTCCTGCCAACGACGTCATCCGATGTGCAGCTGGTCAAGCACGGCGGTTTCGAGACTGTCGCCTTCGAGATCCTCGGCATGGATCGTCACGACGGGGGCGATCTCGCGAAGTTTCTCGACCTGGCGCAGCTTCAGCCCGAGCGCATCGGCGTCGTCGCCGGTGACGACCTCGAGCGCCGCCTCGATCACCTCGCCGGTGGTGAAATCACGCAGGTCGAGAAGGAGGTCTGGACGCATCTCGCCGATCGACGTCGCGATATCGAACAGGAGCCGCTTGAACCCGACGCCGATGCCGCGCCGGCGAAGCCGGTACTGGAGATCGAGCAGGCCGACGATCGTCTTGCGTTCGGCGAGATTGTGGATCGCGACGAAATTGGCGGGGCGCGCGATCGGCTGCGCATAGGCGCGCAGGCACGCATAGCCCTCGCGCGGGTTGTGCTCGCCGACGACGGCCAGGACCAGATACGGCGGTCCGATGTGGCGCTGGTGGACGCCGATGTGGCGGATGCGGTTCTTGACGATCAGCTCGCGCCCTTCGGCAAGCGTGATGGTCGAGCCGGAGACGTCGATCGCATACAGGAGGAGGAAGGCCTGCGGGGCGTGCTCGCTCGGCCATTTCTTCGCCGCCTCGCGCAGTTTCGCGAACACGACGCCGCGTTCATAGGGGTCGATATGGGTGTAGAGATGGCGCGCGAGCGGGATGCCCGGTGCGATCTGGACCCGCTCGGCCGCGGCGCGCATCGCCGCGAACTCGCTCGCCATCGATGTCGTGCGCGGCTCGCCGACCTCGAGTGGTTCGACGACGTTGACCTGCGCCATTTCCATCAACTGCCACAGCAGGCGCGCGAGGCGCGGGATCGCGACGCCGCGGGTGCGATCGTCGGGTTCGCTGTCATCAGGGAGCTGCGCCAGCTTCTCGGGGGCGAGCCGGTGCGCCGAGAACAGCCCGTCGGGCTCGTTGATCGTGCGCGGGGTGGTGGTCGCCTTCTCGCGGATGCGGGGCGGCGCCTGCTCCCGGAAGAACGGGCAGTCGACGTCATGTTCGGGGCGACGCTGGCGGATGCTGGTGAGCCGGCGCAGGTAATAGGTTTCGGCTTCGGAGAGATAGGCCGGCGAGAGTAGCGGCGGGTCCGTCCCCTCCCCCAGGCAGTCGCAGGCTATCCACTGGTGATGATCGCGTGCCTTGACCACCATGATGACCGAGGCGCGGTGATCGCTGTCCTCGCCTTCGCCTGTGTACCAGCGCACCAGCGCCTCGCGCACCACGTCGGGTACGGGCGAGCGCAGGGTAAGACCCCGGGTATCGCGTGGGACGAGCCACATGGTGGTGAAGCTACTCCATAATGCTTGCCTTGTCGCCTTTGTTCACGTTACGTTCAATGAACAAAGGAGCTGGCCATGAAGCGTTCGGAATTTATCGGAGAGTTCGACCTCGATGCGGTGCTCACCGAATTGTCGGTCGATCTGGATATTCGCGTTACCCGGCGCATGCTCGCGGGGGCGTGCATCGGCAGCAATCCGGAGGATGCGTATCTCTCGGCGCGCGAGTTGCGGGAATCGCTCGAATGGATCCACGAGGGCGAGAACGAGGGCAAGGTCAAGCTGACCACGATCCTCAGCACCGCGTGCGACGATTTCCAGCGGTGCCTCTATTATTGCGTCGCCGGCAAGGGCGTCGTGACCATGCTCGACGATCTCGTCTGGCTGGAGAAGCTGCTGGAGGCGCGCGGTCGCATCGCCGGGCACATCTATCGCAACAAGCTGCCGGTGAAGCCGCTGGTCAATCCGTATGTCGCGGCCGAGCCGGATGGTCCGTTGGGCCGCTTCGACCCCGCGTTCGCGATCGGCGCGTCCTGGTCGCATGACCCGGGACCCGATTACGATTCCGACGATCGTGGCCCCGGTCCGAAGCTCAAGGGCTGACGACAAAAAGAAAAGGCGGTTCGGCAAGGGAGCATGCCGGACCGCCTCTTCCAGGGGGGGATATCAGTAACGCGCCTCGCACGCGAGCCGTTCCCCGCGCCGCCAGCGCGCCGGATCGATGAATTCTCCCGCATAGGCGCCGCGGCCCGCTGATCGCGCCTGTTCGGCCGCAGCGACATAGCGCGCGGCGCGCTGCGGATCGCCGCGCAGATATTGCGTCGCCGGCACCGCCAGACCCTGCAGGATCAGTTGCTCGCCCAGGTCGTAGCCGTCGACCGTGACGATGGCGATCGGACGGCCGTAGCTGCTCGCGCCGGTCATGCGGATCGTGGCGACACTGCTCTTGAGGATACGCGAGGCGGAATCCTGAGCAAACTTGCCGCATGGATAGCAGGCACCGTCCTTCGAGCACATCTGCTTGCGCTCGAAGGCGTCGGCCCCTGACAGGGGACCGGTGAGAGGATGGTCGAAAACGTACGCTAAGCGTCCCGGCTTTGCTGGTGGAGGCGCAGCGGCCTGAACCGCTCGCGAGGTTTGTCG
>CAYOTF010000223.1:0-3257 GCA_964406805.1 uncultured Zetaproteobacteria bacterium
CGCCATCGCCATCGCCATCGCCATCGCCATCGCCATCGCCATCGCCATCGCCATCATCAACAGATGCAGATGCAGATGCAGATGCAGATGCAGACTCAAATAATGACGCAGCCTCAGATGATCTGCTCATTTCTCATCTGAACGAACCACTGCCACAGTTTCATCCGACATCACCTCCAACAGAATTTGATGCCCGTGACTTTGATCTATCTCACCTGCATGAAGATACTGCAAGCGACGAAAACACTGCAAACGATGAAGATATCACATTTCCAGCACATGTAGATAAGCTGCCCCCATCCTTAGACGAGAGCGAATTCGCCCTGGATTCCAATGCGCTGCTTGAAAACGAGACACCTGTTCATGCCGATTTATCCGGTGACGACGATAACAAACAGCGTTCAATCACTCAAATCATTGCATTTGCCTCTGCCCTATTGCTTACACTAGCCGGTGGTATTTATTGGTATTCAAACGACACATCGGAATCAATCACTGCATCCGTTCATCAAAAGGCTATCCCAATGTTGGAACAGAACAATGCCGTGCCAATTGATCCATCGACATCGCTTCAAACAACTCAAACAGACCCACAAAACAACACCGCTTCCAGCATAGCGACAAAAGATACCTCCACTCCACCAGCCCAACCGGCTCAATCCGCTCACACGGAGCAAGCAAGCTTCAACCATACAGCCGACCAACAAGCGAATAACGGCACAAGCAAACAACGCGCTGCACAACAGCCGGTGAAGTCCCCTGCATCGTATCATCAGCTATCAACACCACAGTTGCTCGCGACAGATCAAGTGATCACAACAGTTCAATCTGTCACAACAGTTCAATCTATCACAACAACCCCATCAGCCATCATTGAGCCTTTAGCCCCAGAACCAGCAAGCGTAACGCAACAAACGTTAAACACTCCGGCAACAACCCTGCAGTCAGCAACACAACTCGTGATTGTAGAGCCATTAACCACCCGAAAAACATCTGCTACAGAGCAAGCTCAAAGCATCAACGAAACATTGCTTCTGTCACAAGACACCATTCCCCCGATCACAGCAAGCCAAACACCCTCACAAGAGCTCGAATCAAAAACACTCAACGCTCAGGCACCGGCTCATGCTTCTTCAACCACACACGAGCTTATGATTCAACCGCTCGTAATTCAACCGTTCGTAATTCAACCGATTGCGCTCTCAGCCACCACTGGCGATCAAACAGCCGCTAAAGCAACACCGGAAGATAAAAATCAAAAAACATCATCACCAAAGCTGGCACTCGTTCAACCCTCAACCCCCATACACTATGCCAACAAACCTGTAGCCACGGCCTCAAGCATAGCAAATGAGGTATGGACAGTTCTGGCACCCGTCGCTTCCAATAAAGCTGCCAGACAATACATGGCACGGTTTAAAGTCCAACATCTGGACAGCGGCATCATTCGATTGCAAGGTAATGGCCAAATCCGGTATTTTATTCAAATCAAAGGATTTAACAGCCAGCAAGCGGCTGAAAAACAACGTGATGTTTTGATCAACAGCCTCGGTTTCGAAAATGTCGAAGTGAATCAACTCTAGGTTTCAAACAGAATATCATTCCGCCGCCAAGTACGATTGACATGCTTCAAAGTAGTTTTTTAACGTCCACCATTCCCATATAAGGATTATTCATGCCAACTATTCAACCAACACAAATCAAGCAATCACCGATCAAAAAATCACAAGCCGATTTCGAGCAAGCTCAAAAGCTATTACCCGGTGGCGTTAATTCACCCGTACGCGCCTTCAAATCTGTCGGCGGCACACCGCGTTTCTTTGCTTCGGCCAACGGCGCGTATGTGCATGATGTCGATGGCAACCGCTACATCGATTACGTCGGTTCCTGGGGGCCGATGATTTTAGGCCATGCCCACCCCGATGTGGTCAAAGGTGTACAACAAACAGCCGCACTCGGCATGAGCTTTGGCGCGCCGTGTGAGTTGGAAATTGATTTGGCTCAGTTAGTCATCGATATGGTGCCATCCATTGATGTCATCCGTTTTGTCAATTCCGGCTCCGAAGCTACCATGAGCGCACTGCGTCTGGCGCGCGGTTTTACAGGCCGTGATAAATTCATCAAATTTGATGGTGGCTACCATGGCCACGCCGATGGTTTCCTGGTCAAGGCGGGCTCCGGTGCGGCCACGTTTGGGGAACCGGATTCCGCCGGAGTGCCGGCTGATTATGCCAAACTCACCTTAACAGCTGCCTTCAACGATATGGATGCCGTCAAACGTTTGTTCGCTGAAAACAAAGGCGAAATCGCCTGCATTATTGTTGAGCCTGTACCCGGCAATACCGGTGTGATGTTGCTCAACGACAATGGTTTTTTGCAAGCCCTGCGCAATCTCTGCGATGCTGAAGGTGCGTTACTCGTGTTTGATGAAGTGATGTCCGGCTTCCGAGTGGCTGCCGGCGGCGCGCAGCAACGTTTTGGCATCACACCCGATTTAACCTGCCTCGGTAAAATCATTGGTGGCGGTTTACCGGTTGGCGCTTATGGCGGACGTGAAGAAATCATGCGCCAGATCTCACCCGATGGCCCTGTCTATCAAGCCGGCACATTATCCGGCAACCCCTTGGCCATGCGTGCTGGACTCGAAACACTGAGCCGTTTGCAAGTACCGGGTTTTTATGAAGCGCTCGAAGACAAAACGACACGCTTAGTCGAAGGTCTATTGGCCGGCTGCAAAGCCGCAGGCGTTGCTGCTGTCGCCAATCAGGTTGGTGCGATGTTTACCATCTTCTTCACCGAACTCGATGCAGTGACCTGCTGCAGCGATGTCAGCGAACATTGTGATTTGGCTTTCTTTGGCCGTTATTTTAATGCCATGCTCGATGAAGGTATTTACCTGGCTCCCTCACAATACGAAGCGGCATTCATGTCTGCGGCACACAGCGATGCGGATATCGATGCCACCATCGCGGCCGCATCCCGCGCGCTGGCGAAACTCAGCGCATGAGCCTGCTCGAAAAGATCGCCTTCAACGATGCAGGTTTAGTGCCTGCCATCGCACAAGATGCCAGCACTGGCCGCGTGCTAATGATGGCGTGGATGAATGAACAGGCGGTACAGCAAACGCTCGACACCGGCTTTGCCCACTACTATTCCCGCTCACGCCAAACGCAGTGGCAGAAAGGTGAATCATCCGGCCATGTTCAAAAGGTTTTAGACATTTATCTCGATTGCGATGGTGATACCCTGCTACTCAA
>CAYOTF010000224.1:0-3232 GCA_964406805.1 uncultured Zetaproteobacteria bacterium
GACACAAACGACCATAATGGGTTGGATGCACATCGCGCACTTCAAAACCAGCACGTTCACGTGACAAACCACCAGGGCCAAGCGCCGAAATACGGCGTTTATGGGTAACTTCAGATAATGGATTGGTTTGATCCATAAATTGTGACAACTGTGAAGAACCAAAGAATTCTTTTACAGAAGCAATCAACGGCTTAGCATTCACCAAATCAGATGGCATGGCTTCGGTTAAATCACTGGAGGTCAAACGCTCACGAATCGCGCGTTCCATACGAATAAGACCAATGCGAATCTGATTTTCAAGCAATTCACCAACAGAGCGCAAACGACGATTGCCCAAATGGTCAATATCATCCACTTCGCCAATGCCATCACGCAATTCAAGCAGGGTATCCATGGTCATCATAATATCTTCAACACGTAAGGTGCCTTGATCCAAAGGCACATCGCTGTTTTTGATATTCAAACGACTATTCAATTTCATACGTCCAACTGCGGACAAGTCATAACGTGACTTATCAAAGAACATGGACTCAAACAATGCTTTGGCAGTTTCCACGGTAGGTGGCTCACCAGGACGCATCATACGATAAATTTCAACCTGCGCTTCCTGTTGCGACTGAACCGTATCCAGACGCAATGTATCTGCCAACCAAGGACCACGCTGGAAACTATCGATAAACAAACAATCAAATTCATTGATGCCAGCACCTTGCAATGCGGACAAAGATTCTTCTGTGATTTCATGGTTGTGATCCAAAAGAATCTCACCATCATCAATCATCAATGGTTCAGCAATCACTTCACCAATCATATTTTCAACAGGTACATCCAACCACTCAACACCTGCTTCTGTAAGCTTTTTAATCGCTAGGCGCGTGATTTTCTTGCCCTCTGCAACAATCTGTTTGCCATCAATTTCAATGGCTGTTGCAGCGCGGCTACCCAAGAACAAGTCCGCATCAAAGCGCACCTGATAAACGTCACCTTCAACACGGTAGGTGCGACGTTTGTAAAAACGGTTTAAAATTTCCTGCGTCGAAAGTCCCAATGCCTTGAGTACAATACCTGCTGGCATCTTGCGACGTAAATCGATACGGAAATGAATTTTATCTTTAATATCAAACTCAAAATCCAACCATGAACCACGGTATGGAATAATACGAGCTTTAAAAAGGAATTTTCCTGATACATGGCTTTTACCACTATCATGGTCAAAGAACACGCCTGGAGAACGATGAACCTGCGATACAATCGCACGCTCGGTACCATTGATGATAAATGACCCGTAATCCGTCATCAAAGGAATTTCGCCCATATAGACGAACTGGTCACGCACTTCTTTCACAGTACGTTTGGCATTTTTGCCTTCACCATCTGTTTCAAATAATTTCAAACGAAGCTTCACTTTTACAGGCAAAGCGTATGTTAAGTCACGACGGCGACATTCATCTTGGTCATAACGCGGCGCGGCATATTCCAGCCCTTCAAACATTAATTCCGCATTTCCACCATAGTCTCTGATTGGAAAAGTGTTACGAAACACTGTACCCAAACGTGAACCATCAATGTCGGTTTTACCACCACCAACACCAACAAACTCACGATAAGAACCAACCTGAAGATGGAGCATATTCGGCATATCAATCACCGAATGAATACTTCCAAAATTTTTACGAATTCGCTTCACTGCAACTTGCTTGCCCATACAGACCTCGGATGAATATTTACTTAGCTTTGTTGAAACTTCAAACTAACATGCATGTGTCTTTTCACTGCACAATATAAAAAACACATTCGCTCATTTTCTCTTATTATATCAGACGCGAAAAGACCGACCCTCGGTAGCATAACTACCAAGGATCAGCCCTCAATGCCTTTCAGAAAAAGTGCGCAATGCGCGGTTTACTTCAATTCAACCGATGCGCCAGCTGCTTCCAACTTAGCTTTTAATTCTTCAGCTTCGTCTTTAGAAATACCTTCTTTTACTGGTGCAGGTGCGCCATCAACTACTGCTTTAGCTTCTTTCAAGCCCAAGCCTGTTGCTTCACGAACTGCTTTGATCGCTTGGATCTTTTTATCGCCAGCTGCAGTCA
This sequence comes from uncultured Zetaproteobacteria bacterium, assembly GCA_964406805.1. Lineage (GTDB taxonomy): Bacteria > Pseudomonadota > Zetaproteobacteria > Mariprofundales > Mariprofundaceae > Mariprofundus. Next base: position 2,094 of record CAYOTF010000224.1, read on the forward strand.
AGATAACGTCAAACTCAGTTTGCTCTTCTTCTGCTTCACCAGCGGCTGCGCCGCCAACTGCTGCTACAGCTACAGGTGCTGCAGCAGATACGCCGAATTTGTCTTCCAAAGCTGTTACCAGCTCAGACAATTCCAACACTGTCATAGTTTCAATTGCTTCAATTAAGTCGTCTTTAGAAATAGCCATTTTAAAATGAACTCCTCTTGCGTTTTTTTATTTTTATAAATGAGCAAAGAATTCTTTCCGCCCCATGAGCCGATCGCTCATAGCATGGAGAGCAAAGCCTACTTTGCGCCAGTTAAATTTGTTTATGCCGCTTCTTTCTGGTCGCGAACAGCTGCCAGAACGCGCACAAATGAACCCGGAATTTCGTTCAAAGTACGTACAAACCCGCTGATTGGCGATTGCATGCTGCCCAACATCTTGGCCAACAATACGTCGCGTGACGGCAAGCTTGCGAGTGCTTTGATTTCTGCTGCGCTGATTGATTTCCCATCAAGAACACCACCTCTAATTTCTAGAGCTTCATGATCTTTAGCGAAATCCGCCATTGCTTTAGCCATACCCACTGGGTCTGTACCATAAGCAATTGCAACAGGTCCGGTGAATAATTCTTCAGCAGCCTTAAAGCCAGTATCTTCAGCAGCACGACGTGCCAATGTATTCTTCACAACCTGCAAAGACACACCAGCCTGATTTAGGTCACGACGTAGTGAACCCATTTCAGTTACTGTCAAACCACGGTATTGTGCAACAATACCAGCAGAAGATTCAGACCAGGCAGCATGAAGTTCTTCAACAATACTTTGTTTGTCTTGTTTATTCACTTATACCCCCTTACAAATTCGACCCGCGCAAGAAAACTTGCACTCCATCTATGCAGGACAGTTACCCGATTAAGCTGCATTTTTTTCAAAATTTAGCTCCGGCAGTCATGGACGGATCGTTTTTTCAGCTATTCACTTCAATATTTCTTCAAATACCCAAGCCAACAACTAACTTTTCGCATCTCATTCAAGAGATGCTGAAAGTGCCGCTAAAGGCGACACCTTCAATTCTTATAACGTGGTACTATCCACACGCACACCAGCACCCATCGTTGCAGAAATCACAACACTCTGCATATAGCGACCTTTCG
>CAYOTF010000225.1:0-3231 GCA_964406805.1 uncultured Zetaproteobacteria bacterium
ATTCGTAATGGGTTGCGCAAAAAAGCATCCGATATTCATATCTTGCCGCAGGCAAAAAAAATCACCCTGGCTTATCGACTCAATGGTCAGTTGCTATCCGAAAACGCCTTGGAGAAAAGTTTAAGCAAACAAATCGCAGCCCGTATCAAGATTTTGTGTGGCATGGATATCGCCGAGCAACGCTTGCCGCAAGATGGGCGTATGCAGTTGCGTGATGGTAAGAAAAAATATGAATTTCGGGTATCTTGTATTCCCAATGCCTTTGGTGAATCGCTGGTGTTGCGGGTGTTGAACAAGGAAATGGCGGTTGAACTCGATGTGCTGGGCTTGCGTGAAGAGGATATGAAACAGCTAGCCATCATGGCGCGCAAGCCTTATGGCTTGGTGTTGGTTACAGGGCCTACCGGTTCAGGTAAATCGACCACCTTGTTTGCTCTGCTTAAATCAATCTCGCATTTACCGGCACATATCTTAACCATTGAAGATCCGGTCGAATCTGAAATTGATGATGCCAACCAGATTCAGGTGAATCATAAGATCGGCATGACCTTTGCACGCGTGTTGCGCAATGTGCTCCGGCATGATCCGGATATTATCATGATTGGTGAAATGCGTGATCCGGAAACAGCCGAGATCGGTGTGGAAGCGGCACTTACCGGCCATTTGATGTTTTCCACCCTGCATACCAATTCGGCTGTTGATACGATTATCCGCTTGAATGATTTGGGTATTCCGAATTACCTGATTGCACCGGCCTTGCTGGGCATCATTAGTCAGAACTTGTTGAAAAAACTCTGTGTGGATTGCCGCGATCAATTGGCCGCAGATGACCCTGCCTTTGAAATGGTGGCAGATCTTGGTTTTGATGTGCCTGCGAAACTGTATAAAGCGGTGGGATGCGACCATTGCAATCAGACCGGTTATAGCGGTCGAGTCATGTCGTATGAGTTTTTGGTGGTCAATGAAAAAGTCAGGCAGGCGATTCACGATGGTGTGAAGGGGCAGGAAATGCAGCGCATTGCTGCCGAGAGCGGCATGCAGGCAAAATCTATCTCAGCGCTGAAAATGGCAGCTGATGGCACCATTGATTATAACGATTTCATTTATTCGGTGATGTGATTGCTGATGTCTGGAATAGCGATCCTGAGATGGATAGTCTGCCCCGATGACTGAATCCCATGTTCTATTTCGTTTGATCAATGATGCCCATAGTCCCTTGGGTGATATGTTTTTTGGCATTATTACCGGCCTTGGTGATGGTCTGATTATCGCTTTATTGTGTTCCTTGCTGATGTTGTTTCGTTTGCGCCTTGGTATGGCTGCGTTATTGGCCTTTATTGCCTCTGGTCTGTTGGCTCAGTTGTTAAAACGCTTGTTTGATATGCCGCGACCACCGGCTGTGTTGGAGAACGTGCATGTGCTGGGGCATAGTCTCACGTCACACAGCTTTCCATCCGGCCATGCAACATCGGACGGAGTGATGGTGTTATTGGCTTTTTTATTTTGGTCAAACCGCGATTGGCGTAGTTGGGCTGTGGCGGGAATGTTTGTGTTGGCGGCGATTGGGCGCATTTATGTGGGGGTGCATTTTCCACTGGATGTGGCTGTGGGTTTACTGCTTGGTATGGCGACGATGTGGCTGTGTGTTGTGTGGTCAAAACGCTGGCCAGTCGATGCATGGCAAGGCTCCCCTTGGGCATGGAAAATACCCGGCTTTATTGTGGCCGTAGAAGCTGCCGTGTTGGGTTTAGGTTATCAGGTGCAACCATCGACGGCACAAGTCTTGGCGCTGATCTTGCCGGTGGCTGCGTTGGTTATCATGATGCATGTATGGAAGGGGAAACTTGGCCATGGCGAGTGATATGAAAGGTACTGAGATGAAGCGGCCTGACCAGAAACGGTCTGATCAGAAAGGATCCGACATGAAACAGGCGGAAACGAAGGTTCATTTTGAACTGTTGGAAAAGCCGGATCGGGTTGAGGGGATTTGCAATCTCTTGCTCAGACGTGGCCGTTTGACACCGCATGTGCTTATCTTGTGTCCGGATGATGGTTTTGCGGCCCAGTTGAATGAACGCTTGTGGACGATTCACCCGGAATCATTTCTGGCTCATGATCTGGCGGGTGACGATGGCGAAAAAAACAGCCAGCAACCGATCTTGCTGGCAACGTCGATTGTGCGGGATAATGGCGCACCGGTATTGATCAATGGAGCATTGGAAGTGCCGCCGGATGTATCGGGATTTGCACACATCGTGGATTTTGTCGATGGCTGGGATGAATCACTCAAGCAGGCAGCACGCGAACGTTTTCGCACTTATCGTCAAATGGGTTTGGAACCGACCTATCTGGCCAGAAAAGCGTGAGTGATTCAGGCATGATAAGTAAGGCAGTTATGAACGCGAACGATGAGCGCCGAGAATTTATTCGTCATCCTGTGGATGTACCGATTCATATTGCGCTACAATCCGATGATGCTTTGCAATATATCTCGATGTCCGATGTGGGTGAGGGTGGGGTGGCCTTTTTAACCAATGTGGCCTTTGAGAATGGGGTGGTGCTGAAAGTCACAGTACCGCATATCAATCCGCCGTTTGAGGCATCGTGCATTGTGTGTTGGCGAAAAATTGCCGGTGATCAGTTTGAGGTGGGTGTGAAGTTTTTGGATGCAAACAGTCGTTTTCGTGTGCGTATGGTGGAGCAGGTATGCCATATCGAGGGTTATCGCAAACAGGCGGCAAAAGAAGGGCGTGTGCTGAGTTGTGAGGAATCGGCACAAGAGTGGATCGGTAAATATGCAGCCGATTTTGGTGGAAGATAAATGATGAATGGTTTTTCTGCGCAGACATTTTCTTTTTTGGAAGAGCTGGCGGCCAACAATACACGCGACTGGTTTGCCGATCACAAACAGGATTATGAAGATAAAGTGCGAGAGCCTGCGCTGGCATTTATCAATGCGGTTGGTGAACGCCTGCCGGCTCTCGCCCCTCATTTTACAGCCGATAGTCGTAAGATGGGTGGCTCGTTGATGCGGGTCTATCGTGACACCCGTTTTGGCAAGGATAAAACACCGTACAAAACCAATGTCGGCATTCAGTTTCGCCATGAAGTGGGTAAGGATGTGCATGCGCCGGGTTTTTATGTGCATATCAGTGCCGCATCGTGTTTTGTTGGAGTGGGCACCTGGCATCCGCCATCGGCGAGTCTGGCAGCTATTCGGCAGGCTATTGT
>CAYOTF010000226.1:0-270 GCA_964406805.1 uncultured Zetaproteobacteria bacterium
CAGATGTCTGTTTCAATCGTCACGGGTGTTTTATTGTTTAAGGCCGCTTCAGCTTGGGCAATGAGTTTGTTGTCGATCAAAGCATCCAAGCCGTGATCTTGCGTGCTGGTGTGGTTCAGTGTTGTGCCTTTGGGCTCGACCTGATGGAACACGGGCGAGAGATCAATGCCCTGTGATTTCCAGTGCCGAACGGCATCGTTGGTATCGAGCATATCGACATGACCGATCATTTCATCGAAGGTTCTGAAACCCAATTCTGCCATGATTTCA
>CAYOTF010000226.1:289-1273 GCA_964406805.1 uncultured Zetaproteobacteria bacterium
CGTACAAGAAGTAGTTGACCACATCTTCAGGTTTACCGACAAACTTTTTACGCAGTTCAGGATCTTGTGTGGCCACGCCGACCGGACAGGTATTGAGATGGCATTTGCGCATCATAATACAACCTTCGGCAATCAGTGCGATGGTGCCAAAGGCCACTTCGTCTGCTCCGAGAAGGGCTGCAATGACGACATCTCGACCTGTGCGCATCTGACCATCGGCCTGCAAGCGGGTACGGCTGCGTAAGCGGTTGAGTAATAGCGTCTGCTGTGTTTCAGCTAATCCAACCTCCCAGCAACTGCCGGCATAGCGGATTGATGTTAAGGGTGATGCACCGGTACCACCATCGTGGCCGGCAATCACCACGTGATCGGCATGCGCTTTGACTACGCCGGCAGCCACGGTGCCGACTCCGATTTCTGATACCAGTTTAACCGAAATATCGGCATCGGTATTGGTGTTTTTAAGATCGAAAATCAGCTGTGCCAGATCTTCAATGGAATAAATATCATGGTGGGGTGGTGGTGAAATCAGACCCACACCCGGCGTGGAATGACGCACTTTACCAATGCGTTGATCGACTTTATGACCCGGCAACTGGCCACCTTCGCCGGGTTTGGCACCCTGTGCCATCTTGATCTGAATCTGATCGGCATTGGCCAGGTATTCAGCAGTCACACCGAAACGACCGGATGCGACCTGTTTGATGGCCGAACGCATGGAATCGCCATTCGCCATCGGCGTGAAACGGGCGACTTCTTCACCACCTTCACCGGTATTGGATTTACCACCTAAACGGTTCATGGCAATAGCCAGCGTGCTGTGTGCTTCGTGTGAGATCGAGCCGAATGACATCGCTCCTGTGGCAAAGCGTTTGACAATGCTGGTGGCAGGCTCGACCTCATCGATGGAAATCGGCGTACCCTGTTTGAATTTGAATAAGCTGCGCAAGGTGACCAAACGACCAGCTTGATCATTGATGTGAT
>CAYOTF010000226.1:1283-3157 GCA_964406805.1 uncultured Zetaproteobacteria bacterium
CGGCGAATTCTTTGTACAACTTATAATTGCCGGTGCGCACCGCATGTTGCAGTTTAGCAATGGTGTCGGGGCCGAGCAGATGCTCTTCGCCGCGTACACGCCAGGCATATTCGCCGCCGGCATCGAGGGCATTCTTGTGGATTTGCGAATGACCATAAGCCAGGGCATGACGCATGGCGGCTTCTTCAGAAATCTCTTCCATGCCCGCACCTTCAATCTGGGTAACGGTGCCGGTGAAATATTTTTCAATGAAATCGGATGAGAGGCCAAAGGCCTCAAAAATCTGTGCGCCGCAATAGGACTGATAGGTGGAAATGCCCATCTTCGACATTACTTTATACAAGCCCTTGCCAACAGCTTTGATAAAGCGTGGTTCGATGTCGGCCACATCCAGATCATCCGGCAACTGACCGCATGCATGCATGTCCATGAGTGTTTCAAACGCCAGATACGGGTTGATCGCTTCCGCACCAAAACCGGCGAGGGTGGCAAAATGATGAATTTCACGGGCTGAGCCAGTTTCAATCACCAATCCGGTTTCCACACGCAGGCCGACACGGATCAGATGCTGATGCACAGCTGATGTCGCCAGCAGGGCAGGGATGGGGATCTGTGTTTCGCTAACATCACGATCCGACAGGATGACAATATTATAACGCTCATTGACGGCTGTTTCTGCTTCCTGACACATATGCTCGATAGCAGCTTCCATGCCCTTGGCACCTTCATCGGCGGCATAACACATGGACAGTGTTTTGGTGCGGAAACTGTCATCGGTGATTTTATGGATGAAACGCAGTTTTTCCAAATCAGTGTTCGTCAGAATAGGCTGATGCACTTCGAGCCGGGTGCTGGGCTCCTCCTCATCCAAACCAAGTAGGTTGGGGTTCGGTCCAATCAAGGAGGTGAGACTCATGACCATTTCTTCACGGATCGGATCAATCGGCGGGTTGGTCACCTGCGCAAAGAGCTGGCGGAAATAATTGTACAGCGGTTTGGCGCGGTTGGACAACACCGCATGCGGTGAATCGTTGCCCATGGAACCGGTGGGTTCCTGACCGGTAATGGCCATGGGAGCCATGAGGAATTTGAGGTTTTCCTGGGTGTAACCAAAAGCCTGTTGCTTGTTCAGCAGAGCAGCATGGTCGGGCTGATGGGTTTCGACTTCAACATCGAGGTCTTCGATTTGAATCTGTGTTTCAGCCAAAATCTTGGCGTAGTCGCGTTCGTTGGCCAGCTCATCCTTGATGGTTTCATCATCAATAATTTTACCCTGTTCCAGATCAATCAGAAACATCTTGCCCGGTTGCAAACGCCATTTTTTGATGATTTTTTCTTCCGGAATATCCAGCACACCCATTTCAGAGGCCATGACCACCAGATCATCATCGGTGATCAGATAGCGCGCAGGACGCAGGCCATTTCTATCCAGTGTCGCACCGATTTGACGACCATCGGTAAAGGCCACTGCAGCAGGGCCATCCCAAGGCTCCATCAGCGCAGCATGATGCTCATAAAACGCTTTGCGTTTATCATCCATCAGATTGTTGCCAGCCCATGCTTCAGGTATTAGCAACATGGCGGCGTGGGTTAAGGAATAACCACCCATGAGCAATAGTTCGAGTGCATTATCAAAACAAGCTGTATCGGACTGGTTTTCTGCAATCACTGGCCAGAGTTTATCGAGATCATCACCGAGTACAGACGATTTCATCGAATGACGACGCGCATTCATCCAGTTGATGTTGCCGCGCACCGTGTTGATTTCACCATTATGCGCCACCATACGGAATGGATGCGCCAACTCCCATGCCGGGAAAGTGTTGGTGGAAAAACGTTGATGCACCAAAGCCATGGCGGATTTTGTGCGTTCG
>CAYOTF010000227.1:0-3090 GCA_964406805.1 uncultured Zetaproteobacteria bacterium
AGATCCATATCAATCTGCAAATCAACTTTTCCTTTGTATGCTTTTAATTTACTGATATTTCGTTTCCTGATTAATTCTTCAAGAGCAATGGTTATCACCCTCGTTTTTGTCTTGGCATGAGCAACTGCCATGGCTTCATTTAAAAGGCTTTCAGGTAAATCCAGTGTTGTTGTTCGCATAAAACCTCCCGGCAATCAATATGCATAAAATAACTATTCAATGCATACTAATTGATAAATAACTCATGCCAGACCCTCGACAACAACAAGACATGCCGATGAATCGCCATGATAGGAGTTCATCTCAAAGGTCATCGCATCAATGAACCGCCACCCAATTTTCGATATTCAGTCCAGAATAGTCGGTAAAATCAGCTTCATTGTTGGTAACCAGCGTTACATCAAGCGCGATGGCGTGAGCTGCAATCAGCTTGTCCAGAGCATCCCGCTTTCTATTGCGAGTGGCCAAACGAACAGGGCCATACGCCCCTGCGGCTCCGGCATCGAAAGGAACCACAACGATATCTTCCATCAATATATCAAGTGCCGCCTGGTTGTGTGCCGCTTTGTCGCCTGAACATGTCACACCGTACTCCAGTTCAGCCAACGTAATCGCAGATAGCACCACCTCGCCAACGTAATATTGAGCAAACCTCGCCGCAACTTCAGGTGGATTATTTTTCATCAGGTAAATGCAAATATTCGTGTCGAGCATATACCGGAGCTTCATAACTCATCCCGCTGGGATTCCATATTTTTACCGCGCCCTTCGGACATGAAGTCACTCGAAAATTGCGCAAATTTGGACATCACCTTATCCAGGCTTCGCCGCGCTGGACGTATCCGGATTTCATCCCCGACACGTTCAATTTCGACATCAAGGTCGGCACGTTCATACGCCAATTCCGCTGGAATGCGCACGGCTTGGGAGTTGCCATTCTTAAAAATCTTGGTAAGAGCCATGATGTCACCTCTGCTGTGTGTACGCGTACATTATGGCTATTTTATTCCTTGATGTAAACTTTGTACTTTTCAATGGGCTGGCTCGAACAGTCTGTTTTATCTGGGTACCATTTTATCTGGGTCGAACCATGCCATCATGTTATTTTATCTGGGTCGAACCATGATTATCTCATGCCATCATGTTGATACTTCAAGACTTTCATCGAAATAAACCAGATTATCCGCGCTTAAACAGCTATTTTCGCCCTCAGTTTCGACATGATCAGTCATCTCAGGTTCACACAAGATATATTCATCTCCAGCCCGTCTGACTCTTCGACCCGGAGATTCAATGCAAAGCATCTCCTTCAACCGTCCCACATATTCCACACTACCTACGGCAACAGCATGCGACCATTTTTCCTGATATTCTAATGTATCGTCCTGAATCGCTTTTTCAATCCACTCCTGATGCTGCATCTTCAGTTGCGACTCCCCCTGCAAGCCACATAGTTCAGTCAGCTTGTCACGGTTGATCAACGCATATCGCTGTGGAGGACACTGAATCTCATGATAACCACAATGAGGCCATTCAGATGGATGGGCAACAACACCAGCCCTCACCATATTCATATCAATATAAACCAGACAACGGATCAAATGGGAGCCCTTCTCAATAGCTGTTGCATGATAGCGATCCGTCCAGTAAGCGCCTTTTCGCCCCTTTCTCTGATTAAATTCCTGTGCGGTACGACTTGCAATCAGTTGAATACTCTTTGAAATAGCATTTGAATCATCATCCTCAACCAACAAATGAATGTGATTCGAAGTAACCATATAATTTAGAATCGACAAGCCAAAACGTTTTTTTGCTTCAAACAGCCACCACAACCATCGTTTACGATCCCTGCTAAAACGAAACAGAAACTCACCTTGGTGACAACGATGAGTAATATGCCATATCTGGCCGGGAATATGATGGCGACTTGCTCGCGGCATCCACAACTTTATAGTCGCTACAGCGTTGTTATTGCAAGATTCCGAATAACGCTTCAGTTATAGTTTTCATGTCCTGAATGGAAGCGTGTTCTATTTTTGTTTTTAGGCGATGTTTAGCGACCGCACGAATCTGATCAATAATAGCAACAACCGGCTTTCCCTGACAGGTAACTGCAACTGTAATCGGAGGATAGGGTTTTGCTGCCGATGAGAATGGAACAACAACCACGGTTTTCCGCAGTTCATTGATCGTATCATGCGATAATACAAGACAAGGTCTTGTCTTTTTTATTTCAGAACCCTGCGTTGGGTCAAGACTGACCCACCAAACATCCCCACGTAAAATTTTCTTATTCTTCAACAGCATCCTCGAATGATTGCCATTCATCGATATCGCGGTTTAAGCTTTCATCCTGATTAGCAGCAAGACATGCCGCAGCCAGAGTCTTGTTACGATGCTCCAGTTCGCGCTCAATCAATGACGATATTACGCTGGATCGCTTGCGTGGGGGAATGGCTGAACGAAACCGTTCTGCTATATCATCAGGTATGGATAAGGTCATGCGCATGTAAGTATTATGATTTATGCTTTATGCATGTCAAGCATCTCCACACGCCCTCGAAGCAAAAAAACATCCTCAACCAACAAATGAATGTGATTCGAAGTAACCATATAATTTAGAATCGACAAGCCAAAACGTTCATTGCTTCAAACAACCACCACAACCATCGTTTACGATCCCTGCTAAAACGAAACAGAAACTCACCTTGATGACAACGATGAGTAACAACCATATCTGTCCGGGAATATGATAACGACTTGCTCTTGGTATAAGCGCTACTGCCTTAAAATAACCATTTTCAGGCTAAAAAGGACGGCCTAAGCCAGGATAAACCCCACTCAAATCCAATTAGTCATTCGTTTACGAAAACTTACTGTGGTCCGACCCGATAGCCACCCATCATCTGCATGCAGAAAACCGACTGCATCACCTGTGGTATGTTTGATACCCTATGCCAGATTTGTTGACAGCAGTTCTCAAGATAGTATCTGACCCTCGACACTCATTACAACAGAATGTGATATTGAAAGACCTGATAACATTATGCCCAAGCTAGCGATTCCGGTGTTATAATATCCGAGCCGTGA
>CAYOTF010000228.1:0-2461 GCA_964406805.1 uncultured Zetaproteobacteria bacterium
CAATGTGTTATTTCAGAATGGTAGTGTGTTAAGTGTGAAGATACCGCATGTTCGACCACCATTTGAAGCATTGTGTGTGGTCTGTTGGCAACGAGAAAAAGGTAATGAGTTTGAGGTGGGTGTTCGCTTTCTTGATAAGGATAGCCAATTTCGGGTGCGCATGGTTGAGCAGGTGTGCCATATTGAGGATTACCGTAGAAAGGCTGTAGAAGAAGGCAGAACTTTATCTTCGGAAGAGGCTGCCACTGAGTGGGTTGGCAAATTTGCAGAAAACTTTGGCGGGCGTTGAACGACGGACATAAAAAAAGGAGCCACAGGCTCCTTTTAATCTTTGTAAGACTTACTTTTCGTCGATCCAGCCTTCTAGTGCTGCAATAATCATCTTGGCTTGTTTGGCATTGGTGATATTGAATTTAGAGCGTGGTGTATATTTACCATCGCGTTTTTGATAGCGACGAATGATATATTTATCAGCACTGTATTCTTGATCGGCTTTGACCCAAGTTTGGTAACGGAAGATAATGGTTGTCCAAGCACCTTTACTAAGAATAACTTTATCGAGTTGTTTGGTGGTTAAAATACCGCCTTCTTCATAATCTACGGTTAATTCGTCAGGTGTTGTCATGGAAAGTCCTTGATGATGGGCATGTTTACTGGTGCGGCAGCTTAACGCTAAAGGCGGGTGTGTAAACACAGTTGATTGGAATGATAGCGCATGACGGAATCTATGATGATATGAAATATGCATTTATCATTTCATAAACATGTCTTTTTAGCTATTTTTGCGAAAGTTAAATTGAAAAACAGGTTATTTTTTAATATTTATCCCTAAAGTGTCATATTTTAACGTGTAAATACCATTTGCTTGGCATCGGAGAGTTCAGCATTCCAATGATAATCATCAACATTAAAATCACGTAATGCATCGGGTGTACTTAAACGATTTTGAATAATGTAGCGGCTCATCAAACCACGGGCGCGTTTGGCATAAATACCGATGACTTTATATTGGCCGTTTTTATGCTCTTTAAATACGGGTGTAATAACTTCAGCGTTGAGTTTGGCTGGTTGAATAGATTTAAAATATTCTTGCGATGCAAGGTTAATTAAAAGCTTATCATCTTGCTCTTCTAATGCTGTATTGAGTTGTTCGGTAATCAGATCACCCCAAAATGCATATAAATCTTTACCACGTAGGTTACTAAATCTTGTACCCATTTCCAAGCGATAAGCTTGCATCAAATCAAAGGGTCGTAATAAGCCATACAACCCCGATAAAATCCGCAAATGAGCCTGAACGAAGTTTGCATCTTCATTATTAAACGTATCCGCATCCATACCCTGATATACATCACCACGAAACGCCCATAAAGCTTGCTTGGCATTATCAATATTAAAAGGTGTGTGCCATGCTTGATAACGCGCTACATTTAAATCTGCGAGTTTTATGGATAGTTTCATTAATTCAGCAATATCAAAGCTATCTTTTTCACGTAAAGCATCAATGAGTATTTGAGATTGCTCTAATAATTCAGGTTGACTATGGGTGGAGAAAGGTGCTTTTGTATCCATATCAAGTTTTTTAGCTGGGGAGATAACAATTAACATGCAGCTATGCTGCGTATCTTGATTTATAGGTGCAAGCCCAAGGTTTCAATCTGTTAAGGAAGCTCTGAATAAGTCTGGATGAAGTAGGTTGTGATTCAGAATATTCAAAATCACCAAAAGTAGGCGCTTTTAGGCGAGGCGTAAATTGCGCGTAATAGCAAGGCTATTGCGAAAATTTACAACGAAGTGTTTGGATATTTTGGACATAAAATGCGAATTCATGACTTGTTCAGAGCTTCCTTAAGTCTTTGTAGTTCTATCTAATCAGGAAGAATATGAATATCTGAGCGCAATAATATACCTGAAAGACGTTGCTCATCGTTTATAATGGGGATGTGGTCAATGTTATTTTCTGCGAAGATTGAAACGGCTTCAGTGACAGGTGTATCTTCTGATAGTGTGATAACAGATGATGTCATGAGTTGACCCACAACCTCAGGTTTGCTTGAGCTTAGTTCACCTGTACGTCGAGTCATTTCTTTTAAACGTTTTTCGGTTGTTTCTCCAGCATATTTGGCGGCTTCTTTTTTAAAATCAGTGATAGTGATGATGCCGATAACTCTCCGCGCTCTGTTAATGACAGGCATACCCTTTAGCCCATGGCGCTGCATAAGTGCCCAAGTTGTGTCTAAATAATCACCAAATTCAACTGAAACAAGGTGGATTCGCATCATCTCACTGCAAATCATCGCACCCAATTGGCGTTTATGGGCAAAGATGTTGGCGTGTGCATAAATTTGGTTTAAGTCTTCAATAGAAACATCAATATAGGTATGCATTTCATGCAAAGCACTGTTTAAATCATCTCTTGAAAAGAGTGCTTTGTTCGGTATGTCTGTATCTTCATGGATGT
>CAYOTF010000228.1:2528-3082 GCA_964406805.1 uncultured Zetaproteobacteria bacterium
TGCCACATTTAAAGCGACTGGGATGAGGACATAGAGATAACCCAAAGCATGAATTTGTTCACCGCCAACAACAGCAACCAATGCAGCAGCGCCACCTGGTGGATGCAAGCAACGTAATTGATGCATGGCAAAGATGGCTAGCCCGACAGCCAGTCCACTGGCTAAAAAGAGATCTGGAACCCATTGTGCACAAGTGACACCGACAGTCGCAGATATAAGATGACCGCCGACAAAAGCCCAAGGGTGCGTGAGTGGACTATGTGGTGCAGCGTAGAGCAATACAGCAGCCGCACCCATAGATGCGACGACAAAAGGCAGCCCAGCGCTACCTACAAAAAAATGACTGCCCCATGCAACCAAAGCAATACCAATAATGGCACCCAATGACGATACGAACACCTCATATTGTGATTGGCGTGGTAAGATACTGTTTAAAAAAGCCTCTTTTAATGTTGCTATAAAATGCATGAGGTGAGCGTATAGCAAAGTAAATTTAAATAAAGCCATAGGTGTATTTTAAATAGTTTTTTAGAAATTGTACGCATAACATTGCA
>CAYOTF010000229.1:0-3075 GCA_964406805.1 uncultured Zetaproteobacteria bacterium
ATTGAGCCGTACGCCGGGTGAGATTACTTATGGATTGGAACGCCTGGCGATGTATATCCAGGGTGTGGAAAATGTTTATGATCTGGTTTGGGTGGAAGATGCAGATGGTAAACAGGTCAGTTATGGCGAGGTCTTTCATCGCAACGAAGTGGAATATTCGGCTTATAATTTTGAACATGCGGACACAAAATATTTGCATCAACAGTTCGATCATGCCGAAAGCGAGTGCAAACGCTTGACCGGTCATGATTTGATCTTGCCTGCCTATGAGGAAGTGATGAAAGCATCGCACGCGTTTAATTTACTTGATGCGCGCGGGGCAATTTCTGTGGCGGAACGCCAGCGTTTTATTGGCCGGGTGCGTGGCTTATCGCGCACTGTGGCACGTGCCTATGCGGGAGTGGATGAATCATGAGTTCGACAACTGAAATAAAAAAACCATTACTGATTGAAATCGGTGTGGAAGAAATTCCTGCCGGCGTTGCCCCGCGTATGGGTGCTGCGCTGAAAGAAGCGCTGCAGAAATTATTGGCCGATGCCAATGTGGCACCCGAATCTCTGCGGCTGGGTGTCACGCCGCGCCGGTTGTTGCTGCATGCGGCAGCGTGTCCGGCCATGCAGGCAGATCGTGAAGAAACCCTGTGGGGGCCACCGGAGCGTGTGGCGTTCCCCGATGGCGCTGCTGAGGGAAAACCGGGCGGTGCTGCCCACGGTTTTGCCAAGAAAACCGGTCTGCCGCTTGATGCTTTTGAGCTGGCCGATAAAGGTGATGGCAAAGGCCGTTACATGAAAGCGGTGCGCACCGTGAAAGGGCGTGCTGTAGCCGATATGATTGCCGAAGCGATGCCGGGCATATTGCGCAAATTACCGAGCCCGAAACAGATGCAATGGCGTGATGGTGATGAGCGCAGCGATGCGTTTATTCGTCCGATCCGCTGGATCGTGGCGCGACTGGGTGACACCGTGATTGATTTCAGTTTTGCCGGTATTGCTGCCGGAATCACTAGCCGTGGTCATCGTATGCATGGTTCCGAAGGTGAGATCGATGTGGCTGATCCGTTTGCATGGCTGCAGTCCCAGTGTGTGCGGGCAGATCGTGATGCGCGCAAAGCCTTGATTGCCAAGCAGTTGCAGCAAGCAGCCTCCGATGCCGGCGTATCTCTGGTTCAGGATGATGAGTTGCTCGATGAAGTGACCGACCTGGTCGAATGGCCGCATGCTATTAGCGCCCGTTACGATGATGATTTTCTGCGCTTGCCGGCAGAGGTGAGTCGCATTGAATTGAAACATCATCAGCGCTGTTTTTCTGCGCATGATGGTTCAACTCAAACGGGCGATGGTAAGGTGAGTCCGGTCTTTTTTACGGTGGCGAATATTGCATCGAAAGATCCGGCCGCTGTGGCACATGGTAATGAACGCGTGGTCAATGCTAGGCTGGCCGATGCGGCATTCTTTTTTGACCGTGATCCGAAAGAGAGTCTCGATTCACGGGTGGAAAAATTATCTGAAATCGTCTTTCAGGATGGTTTAGGCATGGTTGGCGATCAGGTGCGGCGCATGCGCGCCTTTGTGCTCGATAATGCCGTGGCGCTTGGTGTGGATGCCAACGATGCCCAACGTGCTGCCTATCTGTGTAAATCGGATTTGACTACCGGCTTAGTCGGTGAGTTTCCCGAATTGCAGGGGTATATGGGCGGTATTTATGCTGCGATGGACGGTGAGTCTGATGCGGTCGCAGCAGGCCTTGCACAGCATTATGCCCCAACAGGTGCCGATGATGCCTTGCCGGATAGTCGCATTGCCCGCGCCATCGGTGTGATTGAACGCGCTGATAAATTGCTGGGTTATTTTCATCTGGGCCGTATCCCGACGGCCAGTGCCGATCCCTTCGGTCTGCGCCGTTCGGCCATTGGTTTGATTCGATTGCTCAGTGACACGAGCAATCCGATTGATATGACGCTCGATAAGGTGATTGATGAAGCCGCCAAACAGTGGAATCAGCAACGTGTGACGATTGCCATCGAGGATGAAACAAAAACCAAAGTGCGAGCCTTTATCATTGAACGTTTGTTGGGCTTGAGCACATCGCTGGGCTTCTCGAAAACATCTATTGATGCAGCCGTCCACTCATCCGAAAATCGCCCATTGTACCGCGAAGCATTGATTGCGCGCCATGTGATGGGCTTTGAAAGCTCCGATGAGGGCAAGGCCATTGCCGCAGCTAATAAACGCATTGCCAATATCCTGAAAAAAGCATCGGATATTCCTGCCACGATTGATACAGGATTGTTCAGCGAAGCCGCTGAAACAGCACTGTATGATGCCCTGCTAAAAGCTGAAATCGATTTCAAAACGGCAGTATCCGTAACTGATTTCGATAGCAGCATTGCACCAGCCTTGAGTGTGCTGGCGGGATTGAGAGAGCCTGTTGATACCTTCTTCGATGATGTAATGGTCATGGCTGAAAACCCACAGGTGCGCGGCAATCGTTTGGCTCTGTTGTCGCGCTTGCGCCAGTTGTTCCTGAATCTGGCGGATGTGTCGCGCTTGTAAGGTGAGAAGGTGAAAGTCCTTGTTTGCATCTTAATATGTTGATAGTGGAATAAATGACCACCTATAGGAGTATAATATGTGGAATAACGCTTACTCATATTGTTATAGTTATGCAAAAGGAAGAGAGCGGTATTAAATGTTAAATGTTAGATTACCAGTAGCCGTCTGCTCCGCAGTGGCAGAAGTTCTAAACGGTTCTCATTATGCTCTAAATGCATTATTTGAAACTGCTGGTGCTCCGGGGCCACCGCCAGATCTAGCGCATCATTCAAAATGGAAAATTTGGCTTCAACGAGTAGGTAATGATCCAGAAGTTGATAGTCTTGCTGTCCTTGGAAATCTAATTGAAGAATTTATGGATTTACCGCCACTAGAGAACGATGGAGCATTAGATGATTTTCTCGGAATAGATACTGACCCAGTAAAAGAGTACAACAAACAAAAAGAGCGTCTGATAAGTATTCTAGAACTGAAGTTTCACTGTTTTTTTATGGCGTGTGATGGCGCTTTGGCACAAGATTT
>CAYOTF010000230.1:0-3071 GCA_964406805.1 uncultured Zetaproteobacteria bacterium
TTTGATTGGCTTAAGCGCAAATCAAGAGCGTTACACCACGATGTTATTGGGGCTGTTAATGGTAGGGTATCACCGAGTTGTGAGTATACCTCATTGGCAGCACCGCACACATCTGAAATCACCACGGGAACGCCTGCGCTGAGTGCTTCGGTAATGACCATGCCGTAGGGTTCATTGCTGGCTGGATGCAGCAGGACATCGAGTGTGGGGTAAAGATCTTGGGTATTGGTCTCACCAAGTAGTGAAACGTGAAATGGTAAAGACTTCACCAAATTTTGAATATCTTCTGGTCTAGGCCCAGCAATGATAAACATCAAATTTGGACGTGTTTGGGCAAGCTCAGATGTAATTTCGAGTGCCTTTATCAGCCCTTTACGCTTCCATTCTTTGCCAACAAAACCAATGACCCCAGATGTTGGGCTGACCGTGCGTGGTGGGCGCTTTTTACCTGCTGTAACGCCTGGTACAATGGGTTTTGCCAAACGTTTGGATATGGTTGGATAATAATGCAGGAGTTGCTGGCTGATGCGTTTGGAGTTGGGCACAATGATTTGCACTTGCGGGCTGCAAAGCTCTCTTTTTTCTAGCCATAGATTCACCTTGGTGCGTAGTGAAAAGCGTTTCCAAAGTGGCAAGTCGCAGACTTTGGCGAATGGCGGTCCATGAAAGGTGGTGATGTGGTGGTCTTGCGTGCGCTCATGGCTATGAATAATCATCTCGGCTGTGCGATTCTTTTCTAGCCACTGATGAACATGATTTGAAAAACGAATATGCGCCAACCAACGTGGTTTGGGGCGAGCCGTGCCTAACTCATGAATATGTACGTCTGATAAAGGTTCTGTGCAAAGATTTACTTCGCATAAAACATGCACATGATGCCCCATGGCGGCTAATTCGCGAGTAATTTCCCACACATAACGTTCCATGCCCCCCACAGGACCGAAACGGCGGCAAACTTGTAGAATGGTGAGTGGTTTTGTCATGTTTCTTTTTTGCAGCCTAACTCGCGAATGCCGAGCAACGATTGTTGACGTTTTTCATCCAAGCATGTTTGTAATATAATATCATTATCTTTTAAATTACTACGTGAATTTTCTTTATGCCATAGATGGAATACAGGTATACCACGCAAATTCCGACGCTGGACACCACTATGCAATAAACGTGCAACCAAATCAGAGTCTTCACGCCCCCAACCTTCAAAACTTTCATCAAAGCCATTGATATTTAGAAAGTGTTTTGTATGGCAGGAGATATGACAGCCGTGAATGCCAGATAATTTTTGCTTCGCTGCAGATAGATGGGCTGGCAAAAATAAAGGAAAAATACGATTGATATAACCCTTTAAACGGATTTTTACACAGCAAAAGGTAGTAAAGGATGGCATGTTCTTGGATTGGTGTAAGTGCTGTGTATATGTGTGAGATAATAAGATCCTGCTACCACAGATGAGAGTTCCTTCTCGGGCAAAGCGGCGATGTGTGGCAATCAAGTGTGGATGTGGAATGCAATCACCATCAGTAAGTATGACATAGTCTTCTTTCACTTGTTGCAATGTTAGGTTGTGTACACGGGCTTTGCGAAAGCCTTGGTCTTCGTGCCATATATGCTGAATGGGTACAGAGAAGTTTTTTGCGGCATGCGCAATGAGTGCTCGGGTTTCTTCTGTGGAGCCGTCATCAGCAATATAAATACTAAAGTTTGTATCACTTTGTTTGGCATAACCATCAAGCACCAGACGAAGGAAGTCGGGGTTATTGTATGTTGAAATAATAACTGCGATTGAATCGGGCATAATAATTTAATGCATAGTTTTTTGCATGGTGACGAGCATATCATGACCTTTATGTGTCCAGCGAGCTGGCAGGGCTAAAAGCTCTCTGGCAATTCTGTTGAATTGATAAAAGAGAACGCCAACATTTTTTTTCTCACCTAAATTAACACGTTTGGTGCTTATTTCTTTTACTTCCAGCTTACAATGCTGGGCTAATTTATGCATGCTTTTTGGTGTAAAGAAGCTGATATGCCCACCATGCCTGCCAATATCAAAATATTCCCACTTTTCAGCTTGGATTTGAACTGTCCAAGAATCCCCATTACCCGTACCAATGAGTAAAATGCCGCCAGGTTTTAAGATGCGGGCAATCTCAGATGTAAGTTCGATAGGGTTAGTGAGGTGCTCGATGACTTCAAATAAGGTGATGATATCAAAGTGATTGTCGGGGTATTTAGCATCATGTAGAAAACCTTTGAATACATGAGCGTTGGGAATAAGTGCGGCTGTATTGGCAGCTTGTTCTGCAGGTTCTGCGCCATGCACATTAAAACCGCAGCGTAAAGCCACCTCTAGGAGAGCACCGCTGGAGCAACCAACATCCAAAGATGTAATGCTGCTCACGCTGTAAGGTAATTTCT
Organism: uncultured Zetaproteobacteria bacterium; assembly: GCA_964406805.1. Classification (GTDB taxonomy): domain Bacteria; phylum Pseudomonadota; class Zetaproteobacteria; order Mariprofundales; family Mariprofundaceae; genus Mariprofundus. The sequence goes on from CAYOTF010000230.1 coordinate 2,416, forward strand.
TTTGAGCACCTTTTAAAATGCGAGACATTCGTTGGTCGTAGCGCTTATCCATGCTGCCTTGGGGGACTGTGCCCTGAGGATCATCAAACTCTTGCATGGATTTATTATACCAGTCCTGTGTGCAGCTACTAAGTAACTGTCCACAAGATGGACACTGATAAAGAGCACCCTCAGGAAGAATAATGCTGGTTTTTCGCAATGGTGAAGTGCATTTTAAAGGGCATGTTTTAAACAAAGAAAGTGTCATTGTAGCATCCTAGCTTATTATATATTAAGGGTTACTGTTGATATATGTAGATACTGATGAATAAAATTACCCCTGCTAACATTGCCAAGGCGTTTTTTTGTTCACGATGTTTTGCTACCAAAGCCCATGAGAACTGACCTTGGGCAGGATAATTTGTCCATTTTGGCCAGAACATAGGTACAACGGTAATCCATTTGGTGAACTCTTCGCCAAAAATACCAGCGATATATTCCGCTTCACTGCGCATGGTCGCACGATAAATAATGGTGAATGAGAGAAGCCCGAATATGGCTGCCCAAGGGTTGAAGGCCATGATGCAAAACCCGACAAAAATCATGGCATTGAAAAAATATAAAGGGTTACGCATAAAGCGGTAAGGGCCAGCTGTGGCGAGTTTGGCATTTTTATC
>CAYOTF010000231.1:0-3062 GCA_964406805.1 uncultured Zetaproteobacteria bacterium
GGGATGCGATCGAGCGCTCCGACGAAGTGCATCTCGCTGGTGCCAGGATTGGCGAAGCATGTGTCGACGCCGGAATTCAGGAGGGAATGAACCAGGCTTTCAGCGCCGTTCATCTGATTGGTGGCTGCTTGAGAGGACATATTTCTGCACCTGTTAGTTACGACAAAGGGTTGTAGTGGTAATAGGGAAATCGTTGCGGGGAGAACGGCGCGATCGGGACGCTCGGCTCTCGGCCGGCGACAAGATCCGCGACGATCTCCGCGGTTCTGGGCGCCGCCGTCATGCCGACATGACCGTGACCAAACGCATGAATCACATGGCGAGAAAAGCGAGAGCGGCCGATCACCGGCAGGCCATCGGCAATCGAAGGCCGATGCCCCATCCATCGATCAACAATCATGTCGTCGCGGTTTCCCAGCCCTGGAAACGCATTTACCGCGTGTTGGACAAGGAGTTCCGCGCGACGCCAATCAGGCGCAGCCTTGACACCCGCGATCTCCACCTGCCCGGCTATCCTGACACCTGCGGGTGTCATGTTGATTGCCATTTTACCGTCGGCGGGCATTACCGCCTGACAAGGCTGGATCTTCGGATTCTTGATAACAGCGTGGTAGCCGCGCTCGCTCTTTAATGGAATCTGGTCACCAACTTCCAACGCAAAAGTCTTCGAATGGACACCCGCTGCGACGACAGCGTAATCGCAGGGAATTGATCCTTCAGGCGTGCGAACAGCGGCAAGACCAGCCGGCGTGAAATCGAAACCGAGGGCGCGTGCCCTCAGTTGTTCTGCACCTGACCGCTTCGCCGTCGCCACTATCTGAGCAACAAACGCGCCGGGATCGACACACTGCGCCCCATCTTCCACGAGCACCCCGAAGCGATATCGCTCGGAGAGCTGGGGTTCGCAAGCGCGTAACGCGTCATCGTCCAAAGCGATCCAGCGAATCCCATGCTCGCGCCGAAGCCGCCAGAAACTCGCCTCCGCTTCAAAGGCGGCGCGATCGGAAAAGGTATGGAGAAGGCCGTTTCTTTTGATTAAGTCAACTCGCCCAACCTTCACTGCAAGCATCTCGTATTGCGCGGGCGCGCCAGCAAGTAGCCCAGCAAGAGCTTCTGCGATCATCGCCATACGCTTTCTGGTCGATCCGGCGGCAAGGAAACCAGCCAGGAAGAACAAATGGCTCGGCAGCGCCTTCCAGCGCACGACCAACGGACCGGAAGGATCGGCAAGAAGGGCCGGAAGCTTTCTCCAAAGTCCCGGAGTCGCGACGGGAATGATCGAGCCCGGACTGATCCAGGTACCGTTCCCATAACTCGCCGCCTGCGGGCCGCCAGGCTCCTCGGGTTCGACGAGCGTCACCTTGCATCCGTCTTCCGCCAAGGCGAGTGCAGTGCATGCGCCAATGATGCCGGCGCCGATCACCACGACCTGATGAGCCATAGCCTACGCTCCTCTCCGCACGGCACTGACACCATATAGTGCTAACGCATTTATTTACCGTCCCGAAGGTAAATAACAGGAAGTATGTTGTCAATTGGTATTGATCGATAATTCAGTGCCTTGACCGGCAAATACCAAGACGAGGAGAAGCAGCAAGAGGACAATAGCTGCCTCCGGGGAAACCCGACTTTCGAGGGTTGTCAACGCAAATCGCCGAGCTTGCCTCGCGGCGAGCCCGGCAAATCAGCCAGCCTGAGGGGGAGAGTTATCCCAGACGACGCAGGAAGTGACGGGTCGCCTCTTCCCTTGGCTGGGCAAAGAGTTCCTTGGACGGAGCCTGCTCGACAACGACACCCTGATCCATGAAGATCGTGCGGTCGGCGACGTCCCGCGCGAAGTTCATTTCATGGGTGACGATGACCATCGTCCGATGCTCTTGGGCCAGCGAGCGGATGACATCAAGCACTTCACCGACAAGCTCTGGATCGAGCGCGGAGGTGGGCTCATCGAATAAGATGACTTCCGGCTCCATCGCAAGCGCACGCGCGATGGCCGCACGCTGCTGTTGTCCGCCCGACATCTGGGAAGGATACGCCGCTGCTCTCGCGGCAAGCCCTACCCTCTCCAGAAGAGCCATCCCTCGCGCTTCAGCTTCTTTTTTCGCCATGCCTTTGACGATGACCAGCCCCTCGATCACATTCTCAAGAGCGGTTCGGTGTGGGAAGAGGTTGAAGTTCTGGAATACGAAGCCGGCACGAAGGCGAAGGGCGCGAAGCTCGCCCTGTTGCCGGCTTAGCGGCACAGTGCAGTTGATCGTATGCTCACCGAGGCGGATGGTGCCGACCTGTGCTTCTTCCAGTCCATTCAGACACCGCAGCATGGTGGTTTTGCCTGAACCGGACCGCCCGATTACCGCGACGACCTCGCCGCGAGCGATCTCCAGGTCGATCCCCTTCAGAACTTGCAACGTGCCATAAGACTTATGAAGGCCGCGAACTTCGATCATGGATTTGTTGGTCATCGCGTTACGCCTTTCGTTGAATGTGGCGCGTCGCGCGGCGTTCGAGATCCCACTGCAACGACGAAAGTACCGTGGAGATCACCCAATAGATGCCGGCAGCCGCGAGATACATTGCGAAAATCTGGAAGGTTCGCGCCGTGATGAGCTGGGCCTCGCGGAAAAGATCGGGAACCTGGATCGTCGCGGCAAGCGAGGTGTCCTTCACCAAAGCGATGAAGCTATTGGAAAGGGGCGGAATGGCTATACGGCTCGCTTGGGGAAGGATCACGCGACGCATCGTCTGCGTCCACGTCATCCCGATGGTCGAAGCTGCCTCCCACTGGCCGCGGTCCACGGCGGAGATTGCCGAACGGAGGATTTCCGCATTGTAGCCCGCCACGCTAAGTGTAAAGCCGATCAATGCGGACGGCACGGGACCGAGCGTAATCCCGAATTCCGGTAGGCCGTAGTAGATGATGAACAGCTGCACCAGCAACGGAGTGCCGCGGATGAACGACACGTAGATGCGCGCCGGTATACTGAGAATCCGCTTTGGCGACAAACGCGCCAAAGCGATCAGAAAACCCAAAACGAGGCCGAATGCCATCGAGGCAACGCTCA
>CAYOTF010000232.1:0-3048 GCA_964406805.1 uncultured Zetaproteobacteria bacterium
ACGCATCACCACAATGCCGCCAGCGGTTTCACCTTCACCGTTATAATCCACCGCACCACGCCTAAGTTCTGGACCTAGATGCACATGCGCCACATCCATCAATCGTATCGGTGTACCGTTTTTGTCCACGCCAACAGGAATCTGATTCAGATCATCCACGGATTTGATATAACCTAAACCGCGCACTAAAAATTCAGTTTCCGCCATCTCAACTAGACGACCACCCACATCGTTATTTGAGCGCATGATGGCGTGTTTCACCTTGGACAGTGGAATGTTGTAGGCCAATAAAATATTGGGATCAACTTCCACTTGATACTGTTTGACAAAACCACCCACGGAAGCGACTTCAGATACATTTTTAACCGTCTCCAGACGGTAACGGATCACCCAATCCTGCAAGCTACGCAGTTCTGCCAAATCATGTTTGCCGCTTTTATCAACCAACACATATTCATAAATCCAACCCACACCTGTGGCATCAGGGCCAAGCACGGGCTTCACACCAGCGGGTAGGCTCTGTGCCGCTGTATTGGCATATTCCAGCACGCGCGAACGCGCCCAATACATATCCGTACCTTCTTCAAAAATAATATAAACAAAGGAGTAATTAAAAAACGAATAACCGCGCACCAGCTTGGCACCCGGAACTTGCAACATGGTGGTGGTTAGCGGGTACGTGACTTGATCTTCCACCACCTGCGGCGCTTGCCCTGGGAATTTGGTAAACAAAATAACCTGCACATCAGAAAGATCTGGAATGGCATCGAGCTTGATATTTTTCACCGACCAAGCACCTGCCAGAATTAAAAAAGCTGTCGCCATGAATACCAACATGCCATTCTTTAGTGAGCCGTTAATGATACTTTTAATCATATCCCCTCCTTACAATATAGCACGGTGATTCAAGTATTAAACCACTGCGTCATTCCCGAAATCTTTTATCGGGAATCTATCCATATAGTGATTCAAGTATTAAACCACCGTCATTCCCGAAATCTTTTATCGGGAATCTATCCATAGACCCTCGATAAAAGCATTCGAGGGTGACGATGTAGTATTCATGCTTAAAATAATACTATAGCGCAGCATGTTTAACGCTATGTGCAGGGCATAAGTCAAGCCCTACACATCACAAAAACTCGCACTTACGCTTTCTTCTCCATAAGTTTTACCTGACGCTTCTCTTGGAATTGCAGAATCAGTCCATAAATCAAAGGCAACACCAACAAACACAGCAGCGTCGCAGTCAACATGCCGCCAACCATCGGTGCGGCAATACGTTGCATCACTTCTGAACCCGTTCCTGAACTCCACATAATCGGCAACAAACCCGCGATAATCGCTGTTGCTGTCATGGCAATAGGACGCACCCGTTGTGAGGTTCCATCAAGCACGGCCCCCATAATCTCTTCTGACTGCAATAAACGCCCTTTTTCTCGGCGTAACTTGCTGATTTTGTGATTGATAAAGGTGAGAACCAACACGCCAATTTCGGCCGACACACCCGCCAAGGCAATAAAACCAACGGCCACAGCCACACTCATATTGAAACCAAGCCACCAGACCAACCAAAAGCCGACAATCAGCGCAAATGGAATGGAGAGCATCACCACCAACGGTGCAACGATGTTGCCAAAATTCAGGTATAGCAGTAGAAAAATGACAAACAAAGCAAAGGGTACAACAACGCGCAAACGTTCATTGGCGCGTTCCATGTACTCAAATTGACCCGACCATGCGAGCGTATAACCCGAGGGTAAATCGATCTCTTTCTCAATCAATTTTTTGGCTCTGGCAACATACCCACCAATATCACTGGTGGTCACATCGACATAAATCCATGCGTTGGGTCGCGCATTTTCCGATTTAATGGAAGGCGGCCCTTGTCGGGTACTAATCGTTGCCAATTGAGAGAGTGGTATCTGAGCGCCTGTCGGTGTTGGAACAAGCACACGCCCCAGTTGCTCTGGGTTATCACGCAATTCACGCGGATAGCGTAAATTGACAGGGTAGCGTTCCAAGCCTTCCACCGTCTGGGTGACATTCACACCACCAATGGCCGACTGAATCACATCCTGCACATCACCAATGGTCAGCCCATAACGCGCAATCGCATCACGGTTGATATCAAAATCAAAGTAATAACCACCCACCGTACGATCCCCAAAGGCTGATAAGGTATCAGGCAGCTTTTTCAGCACCTGCTCGATTTTTTTAACATTTTCTTCCAATACCGCCAAATCAGGCCCCGATAACTTAATACCAATCGGAGTCTTGATACCTGTAGAGAGCATATCAATCCGTGTTTTAATCGGATAAGTCCAAGCATTGGCGACACCCGGAAATTTAATCGCCTGATCCATTTCATGCATCAAGGCTTTGGTTGTTTTGTCGGGATCGGGCCACTCCTCTCTGGGTTTGAGCTGCACAGTGGTTTCCAACATCGACAATGGTGCTGGATCAGTCGCAGTTTCAACACGCCCCACCTTACCAAACACCGACTTCACTTCAGGAAAGGTTTTTAATATCCTATCCGTCTGCTGCATCAACTCCTTGGCTTTGGTGATGGATATACCTGGGAAGGTTGTTGGCATGTAAAACACATCGCCTTCATCCAATGGTGGCATAAATTCACTACCAATTTTGGATAATGGATAGGCTGTCGCACTCAGCAGCAACAGAGCTACAATCACACTTTTCCAACGCCATTGAATGACTTTATCCAAAGCTGGCTTGTGAATAAAACCCAAAAATCGATTCACGGGATTTTTATCTTCCGCAGGAATTTTCCCGCGTAAAAAATAACCCATCAAAACAGGCACAAGGGTGATGGCTAGAATGGCAGCACCAGCCATCGCATAGGTCTTGGTGAATGCCAAGGGTGCAAACAAACGACCTTCTTGCGCTTGCAATGTGAATACAGGCAAAAATGACACCGTAATAATCAGCAAGGAGAAAAACAGTGCGGGTCCAACCTCTCGAGAGGCCGTCCCTACTGACACCCAACGCTCTTTGTCATTAAGCTCGCTGCCCTTATCGCGTACG
>CAYOTF010000233.1:0-3013 GCA_964406805.1 uncultured Zetaproteobacteria bacterium
TGGGTGAATATCTCTTCAATCTTATGGGTTTCACTGATCATATCATAGCTTAAATGCTCAACCACGGTCGTTGCATTCTGCTCGTTAACAAGCCTTGCAGCATGCAACATAAATTCTTCAGGATTCACCCTGTATTTGTAAAAAGTACCTTCTTGAACACCCGTTAAAATTTTTGTGATCGAGCCTCTAGTCAGCTTTGTTTCAGTCGCCAGCTTTCCGATTAAATCATATTTAACCGAAGCGTGTACAGACGTTATTTTCTGGATGGTTTCATGCCCAGTGCCGTTGAAACCATCATTTCCCTTCATTTGCTCATAGCTAATGTCAGCCTTTTGCTCACCTTGTTCCACCAAGTAGCTTAAAGGCTTCACTTTCAACGCACTGTCCAAAACCTGAATGCACTTAGCAATCAACTCATCACTATCGTAGTGAACGGTGTAAATCGCCTTGCTATTTATCTTGCTCCATAGCTCTTGAAACTCTTTTTTAGCAAAGTTCGTCTGATTAAGCGGGTTATCCTTGGCTTTTCGATCATCTTCAATGCTCGGCATTTGGGCATCACTGAATAGACTATCAATCAATGCAATCACTTGCCTTTCATAAGGTTTTAAATCATCAGGGAGTGCCTGAAGCCTCTCTTCACGCTTGGCTTCGTGATAGGCATCTGCAATGTTATCGTCATCATCAATATAGTCGTTCTTGAGCAAATACTTATATATCTGCCTCGCCATTTTACCATCAACTGTTATTTTTCCTGCATCAGTATTGAGCACCTTTCTTAAAAAGAAATCCTCATCTGCCACACTTGGTCGATCAGATAACGATTCACTCATATCCTTTTGCAAGCCCGATACAAAATCCTGATAGCTTTCACTGGCAACCACGGTCAGCACATTGATTTGATGAACCGTTGCAGGGTCATCCATACGCTCACCATGTTTGTTGACACAGATACGCATACCACGCCCAACCTCTTGGCGGCGGGAAATGCTATTATCACTGTGTTTTAAGGTGCAAATCACAAACACATTCGGGTTATCCCAGCCTTCGCGCAAGGCTGAATGGGAAAAAATAAATCGTGTTGGCTCTTCAAACGAAAGCAGGCGTTTCTTATCTTTAAGGATTAAATCGTAAGCATCTACATCATCAGCATTACCCGCATTCTCTCCACGCGCTCTTACCTTGGGGTCAGTCAACCGCTTGGACTTCTTATCAATCGAGAAGTAGCCATTGTGCGTTTGGCTTACATCAATACCCTGCAAATACTTGGTGTATTCTGGTTGTAGCGGCGACCCCAAGTCCTTTATCGCTTGCTGATATTCTTCTTCAAAGATTTGGGCGTATTCACCCGTTTGCTCACCATTCTCATCATATAAACGATACTTCGCCACTTCATCAATAAAGAACAAAGTCAGGACTTTAATGCCTTGCTCAAAAAGAACCTGTTCTTTTTCAAGGTGTGCTTTGATGGCTTCACGAATCTGAATGCGGCGCAATGTCGCTTCATCCACATTGCCCGTCGCCTCACCCGCTCGCAGTTCGTGACCATTGGCAAAGCTGATGACATCACTTCGCGCATCAATATCAGACACCACAAAGCCCTTGTATTGTTCAAGCTCACCAGAGATAGCGTAAAGATTATCGCCCTTGTTTAATTTGCGTAATACACGCTTGATACCGCTCTTGGTTTTTACTTCTATCTCCAATCGTGCAATCGGCGGCTTGCTTGCTGATATGTCAATGGACTGAAAATATAAATAGACATGAGTTCCGCTTAGCCCTTTCACTGAAATACCACGCACGGATATTTTCTTCACCAGCTTTTGATTGTAGGCATCCAAGGCATCAAGGCGATGAACCTTGTTATGTATTCGTTTATGGGTTGCCGAATAATTTAATATCATCAGCGGCTTAAATTCTTCCAATGACTTAAAGCTTTTGGATTCCTTTTTGGCATCCCCTGTTATTTTTTGTGGCTCATCAATCATGATGATGGGGCGATTGGATTGAATCACATCTATTGGACGGCGCGACTGAAAGGCATCCAACGCCTCATAAATACGCCGCGCATCCTTGCCCCGCGCATTGAATGCCTGCACATTGATAATCATGACATGAATGCCATCATCGCTTGAAAAGCTTTCAAGCTCATGCAATGCCTTGGAACTATAAATAAAAGCACGCAGTTGTTTACCATATTCTGCCAAAAAATGTTCACGGGTCAGTTCTATGGCACTCAACACACCTTCACGAATAGCAATGCTTGGCACCACAATGATGAATTTATGCCAACCATATTTTTTTTGCATCTCAAACATGGTTTTGACATACACATAGGTTTTACCTGTACCTGTCTCCATTTCCACATCAATATTGATCGGGCATACCGAGGTTGCCACAAGTGTTTCAGATATATTCAAGTTTTGATTTTGTTGTATCTCTTTAATATTATTGAATAACTGTTCAGGTGTAATGCTCAGTTCACTGTTCTGAAAGCCGACACTCTCAAAATCCGCTAAAGTTTGTTGTCCATCGTGTTTACAAGGGTCAATACGATACTGAATGCTAGAGCTATGCTTCTGCCCCTTAAAACAATCCACCACGGCATCCACCGCTGCTGTTTGATAGGCTTGTTTCTTAAAATGTATTTTCATTTCAGCCATTAGATGGCCCGCACTTCAGTTTCAGGGGATAATTGCTTAAAGATTTGCGCTACATTGTCTTTGATTTCATCTTTGGCAAAGCCAGTATCTTTAAACACCACCCGCATCACTTTCCGCTTTGCCAAGGCTTTGACCAAGGCTTCGTCCACGCCATCATCAAAGCATGCCGCAAGTTCATAATCACCATGGGCATGGGCATCGACAAAATAAACGGCTTTGCCTTCAATCTCTTCTTTGACGATGGGTAAAGACAAATCCACACCCCAATCAAGCAACACCTGAAAGAGCAAATCTTCTGCTGTGCGGTCTGCTTTGATATTTTGCTCGGCAAATTGCAATGAAGCTTGAGT
>CAYOTF010000234.1:0-3009 GCA_964406805.1 uncultured Zetaproteobacteria bacterium
ATGAAATGGACGGTGTAGATGAAGAATTGGCGCGCGGCGCTTTGGAGCGTGCGGCATCTAAATTGCCCATCCGCACCAAGATTGTTGTGCGTGGAGTTGGACGATGAGTGATACAAAAACAGCAAAAGATTTGCGTGCGATGGAAGCATCGGACTTGAACGAACGTATGGATGAACTTGGCGCAGAGCACATGAAGTTGCGTTTTCAGAGAGCCACCATGCAATTGAATAATACGGCCCGTGTTGGCCAGGTACGTCGGGAAATCGCTCGTATCAAAACCATTCTGGCTGAGCGCAGCTAAGGAGCTATAAGACATGTCCGAAGCAACAAGTAACAAGCGCACCCTGGAAGGTGTGGTAGTAAGTAATAAAGCTGAACAGACTGTGATTGTGCAAGTTGAACGTAAGTTCCTGCACCCGCGTTACCGCAAAACAATCCGTTCGCATAAAAAGTATATGGCGCATGATGCAGAGAATACCTGCAATATCGGTGATAAAGTTCGCATCATTGAATCTGCACCACTATCACGTCGCAAGCGTTGGGTTATGGAAACTGTACTGACTCGCGCTGAGCAGCTGTGATTACGGGAGAGTTGAAATGATTCAAACAGAAAGCGTACTGCAGGTGGCCGATAATTCCGGTGCCAAACGTGTCAAGTGTATCAAGGTGCTTGGTGGTTCCAAGCGTCGTTATGCCAGCGTTGGTGATGTGATTGTTGTAGCTGTCAAAGAAGCTATGCCAAATGGTAAAGTGAAAAAGGGTGAAGTGCAGCGTGCCGTGGTTGTGCGCACTGCAAAAGAATTTCGTCGTGCTGATGGTTCATCCATTCGCTTTGATGAAAACGCAGCCGTACTGCTGTCCAAACAGAATGAACCGCTTGGCACACGTATTTTTGGCCCAGTGACTCGTGAACTTCGTAGCAAGGGATATATGAAAATTGTATCGCTTGCTCCTGAAGTATTGTAAGTACGGAAGAGAGGCGATAGAAGATGGTAGACATGGTGAAAACCAGAATTCGCAGTAATGATGAAGTGGTTGTGATTGCCGGGCGTGATAAAGGTGCTCGTGGCAAGGTTATTCGTGTATTGAGAGAAGATGGCAGCGTGCTGGTATCGAAAGTGAACATGATTAAACGTCACACCCGTCAAACCCAGAATAGCAGCGGTGGCATTATTGAAAAAGAAGCAGCCTTGGATATTTCCAATGTGCAGTTCTTTTGTCCCAAATGCAAAACTGGTGTACGTCTTGGCGCGAAAACGCTTGAAGATGGTAGTAAAGTTCGCACCTGCCGCTCTTGCGGTGAAGTGCTGGACAGCTAGGAGACAACAATGGCTCGTTTGAAAGAGATATATAAAAAGACCATAGCGCCAGCTATGAAAGAAGAGTTCAATTACGGCAATCCAATGCAGATCCCTTCGATTTCTAAAATCGTAGTGAACATGGGTTGTGGTGAAGCGTCTCAGAACTCCAAGCTGATTGAAGGCGCGTTGACCGACATGATCGCAATTACCGGCCAGAAGCCAGTGGTTACACGTGCTCGGAAATCGATTGCTAACTTCAAGTTGCGTGATGGTATGCCGGTGGGTTGTCGTGTGACCTTACGTGGTGATCGCATGTGGGAATTCATGGATCGTCTGGTCAATGTTGCCCTGCCTCGTATCCGTGATTTCAAGGGTGTTTCGCCAAAGTCCTTTGATGGACGTGGCAACTTCACGCTCGGTATTAAGGAACAGATCATCTTTCCTGAAATTCAATATGATAAAGTGGATAAAGTGCGCGGTATGGATATTACTATCTGCACCACTGCGAATACCAATGATGAAGGACGTGCGTTGTTGAAGAAATTCAGCATGCCGTTCCGTACATAAGAGGGCTGTAATATGGCTTCGAAGAGAATGATTGTTAAATGCAATCGCAAACCAAAATTTAAAGTTCGCGCTTATACGCGTTGTCAGCTATGTGGTCGCCCACATTCGGTTTACCGTAAGCTTGGCATGTGCCGTATCTGCCTGCGTAAGCATGCCCTTGCCGGAGAAATTCCTGGCATGGTCAAGTCGAGCTGGTGAGAGGGATTATATTATGATGATGGATCGTATAGCCGATATGTTGACGCGTATTCGTAACGCACAACAAGCTGGAATCGAGAGAATCGAAATGCCGGCCAGTAATATGCTTTTGTCCATGGCGGAAGTAATCAAGAAAGAAGGGTATATTGGTGCGGTGAAAGCCTACAACCATAAAGGCCATCGCTTTCTGCGCATTACCTTGCGTTATGATGATGAAGGTAAAGCAATCATTCAGGAGATTAAACGTGTGTCCAAGTCTGGCCGCCGTGTATATACCGCTGCTGAAGATGTACCACGTGTGAAAAATGGTTATGGCATTGCCTTGATCAGCACTTCACAAGGAATTATGACCGACAAGAACGCGCGTGCTGCAAACATTGGTGGCGAAGTTCTTTGTACGGTCTTTTGAGGTAAGATATGTCACGTGTTGGTAAACAACCTATTACGCTGCCCGCCGGTGTTGAAGCTCGTATTGATACGAATTCTGTCACCATTAAAGGTAGTAAGGGTGAACTCACTTCGCCATTGTTCGCAGGTATCACTGTTGAACTAGAAGGCACTAAATTAAGTGTGCTGTGTTCTGATCTGGGCACCAAGAAAACCAAATCATTTTATGGCTTGGTGCGCGCATTGCTGGCATCGAATGTCATTGGCGTTACCAAGGGTTTCGAGAAGAAACTGGAATTGCGCGGCGTTGGTTATCGTGCCCAGTCTCAGGGTAGGAACTTGAATCTGTCACTTGGTTTTTCACATCCGGTTGTATATGAATTGCCGGAAGGTGTGGATGTAAGTGTTGAAAAGAGCTTTATCACTGTAAGTGGTATCGACAAACAAAAAGTTGGCCAAGTGGCTGCAGAAATTCGTGCTTTCCGTCCGCCAGAGCCTTATAAAGGTAAAGGTGTGCGTTATATTGATGAAACCGTACGCATGAAAGAAGGCAAGA
>CAYOTF010000235.1:0-2988 GCA_964406805.1 uncultured Zetaproteobacteria bacterium
GCCCCGTCGAAGGGAGGCGAAACATAACCAGCAAATCTCAACCGTCAACACCTTTATTATGAAGTAATTTTAACATGCCGAAAAAACCTTTATAAAATATCTGAAACAAAAGGAAAATCAACCTTTTTGCCGCGCCCTTGGATGAGACTTATCATAGATCTCAGTCAGCTTATTAATATCCAATGAGGTGTAACGTTCAGTCGTTGCCAACGAGCTATGTCCCAACAATTCCTGAATAGCCCGTAAATCCACGCCGCCCGCTAACAAGTGCGTTGCAAACGAATGCCGCAAACGATGCGGTGTTACCGACACATCCGCGCCGGTTTCCAAAGCCCGCTTCTTTAACATGCGCTGCACACTGCGCGTAGTCAACCTGCTACCACGCCTATTCAAAAACACGGCCTCAGATAACGATTGCCGTGATGCAATATAATCATCCAATACTTTTACCACACCTGCTGGCATCGGAACAATACGCTCCTTCTTACCCTTACCCAATACACGCAGCTCTTTCATAGCTATATCAACATCAATTAGATTCAGACCCACTACTTCCGATACACGCAAACCACAGCCATACATCACAACCAATAATGCAACATCACGCAAATCAGAAACGCTATCAGTAGGCTGCATAAGTTTTGCTGTCTGCTCAGGAGGCAGCGCCTTGGGCAAACGTTTGCGTTGCTTAGGTGCCATCACACCTGCAGCCACATTCTTTTCACACCTACCTGCTTGCACATTACTGTCAAACAATGATCGTAAAGCAGACAATCTACGTGCCAGTGTTGCTGGTGATAAACTGACCGCATGCCCGGCAACGAGCCAGTCTTGCACATCGTTACGAGTAACCGTACCCAGTCGCATACCCGCTGTGCAGTGCTGCATAAAATTATTTAGATCTCGCTGATAGCTCGACACTGTATGCGGCGATAACATACGAACTTCTTTCAATTCCGTAATAAAGTCAACAACAGCATCCTTTAATAACATAAGAAACTCAAGTCTTGGTCGCGGCTATCTCCACACGCGATCCACCCAAAGCTTTGGCAACATACATCGCCCGATCGGCCTCTTCGACTAACTCTTTCACCACCTTATCTACTTCTCCTGAAGAAAAGGCTACACCCAAACTAATAGCAACTCGCTCACCATCCATCACAATGCTGGCACAATCTTCCACCATTCGTTGAGCAATATTTCCAGCCTTTTCAAGCGAACAACCAGGCAAGAACACGACAAACTCATCGCCACCCATACGAATCAAAGTATCCTGCCCGCGAATACACTGACGCACTCGTTCACTTACTGTTATTAATAAATCATCACCAGCAGCATGACCCAAACGGTCATTGATCACCTTAAAGTCATCAACATCAAAATAAATACAAGCAACCTGAATACCCTGCCCAAACCATTGTGATAATGCTTGATGGCTATAGGGCTGAAAAAAACGCCGGTTATGCGTGCCTGTCAAACCATCTGTTACAGACAAACGAGCCAAACGTTCTCGAGCTATGGCATTTTCCAATGTTAAACCAATAATTTGCCCTAGATGCTGTAAAAAATCACAACTTTGATCTGGAGAAAAACGTCCTACATCAAGCGAACCTAATGCCAATACACCAAATGGTCTCGATAAATCACCCAACAGCAATAACGCCATTGATGACAAGCTGTCGTCTCTTGTCTCAAGCCAAGGAAAATCTCGTTGGCCACTTAAATTAAGTAACCAGACCCCCTTACTTGTTAAGCCTGCTTTTCCGATTTCACCCTTCTCTATCCATATCAAATCTTGCTCTGATAGACCGGAAAGCTGACACTGTCCCATAAAGCTAGAGCTATCAAACCACAAACGCACCATATCCAAATCAAAACTCGAACGCAGACTGCGCAACAATGTAAAACACAAGTCTTCTGCATCTGTTGCCGCCAACACCTGCGATTCAAGCTCAAACAACTTACTGAAAAGAACATCATTTTCTTGCAAGCGTTTCATCATGTCCGCGACATACTCTTTCAACTCACGGTTCTCATCCAATAACTTCTGTGTTCGGCGTACCGTAAAAGCATCTTCTACATTATTATTATTTTTACTCATGGTTTTACGCTCTCTTCAATCAGAATGCGCCATGGTGATTGCGCGTCCAAACGCGCCAAATACAAACGCTTCCGACTAGAATCCTGATAATTACTGGAGCGATAATCCTGATTAAATTCAGCTACAACCACTTCGCCCTCAGCCCAACGGTTGGCATCACGAATAAGCGTTAAATGCGAAATATCAACATGAACAAATGCTTTATTGGCATTCACACGTTGTTTGTAACGCTTCCAAGCTGCCAAATCACGCTTTCCTGAACGGAACTTCTCATGGTAAAATTGTAAATACGATGATGTGTCCAATGCAGACCAGTCTTTACGCCAAGACTCTAATGTTTGCTGCACAGAAGCTTGCAACGCTTGGCGCTTCACATCATCACCAAACTCAAAATTCTCACCGACAATCACCCAGCTTTTTCCCAAGCTTACATATTCAGACATCGCCAATAGGCGTGGGTTTGGCAATGCAAAACAACCTTTGGTATCACGTGGCGGTCGTCTACCAACACCTTCTGCATAACCGTGCATCCAGATGCCATAACCATTTTTATGGTGTAAAATATCCAATTCATTGGGATAATCAATTGGGTAAGCCACTGGTCCATAACGTGCTTCAAGGCTTTTGCCTTGCAGGCGTTTTACAAAACGATAAACACCATTGGGCGTGCGCGCATCACCGCTTGCCTGCTTATCACCCAGTTGTGCGCCCGTTACAATATATTCATCAGCTACACGCTCCAACACACCATCGGCATTGCGTGCATACACAAACATGCGCGAACGTGCTTTATCAACAAGGAAAACACTGTAAACATCCTTATCCACTTGCAAAATATCCAAAGGCATGCCTGCAACAGCATCCAACTTCTCCAAAAATGCATTCAC
>CAYOTF010000236.1:0-2934 GCA_964406805.1 uncultured Zetaproteobacteria bacterium
TACGGGTTACCCCGAAAAGCTTAGCGGTGCGTCCCCCGAACGAACTGAACCGACCCCATTGCTGAACCATGAGACATCGGATCACCTCCTTTCGCTAGTTAAAACAGCGTAACCAGGACTGGTCACGACTCGTGTTTGAATCATATAAATTTGCGAAACAAGTCTTGTAATGTTCCTCGATTTCGACGATTCTCTTTCGCCTGCCTGAAGCGCACCAAATGCGCGTCCAACGGCGATCGAAACCGCTGCTCAGCGGCGGCAATCCTCGACTACGCGGCCAATTTCAGCCCAAGCGGGCACCACCAACGTTGTCGCGCCGGCTTGCTCGACGAGGAAACGACCGCGGCTGAACGCCATCGCGTCGAGCAGCGGGTCGCGGGGTTCCAGCGCGACCGTCGCCTGAGCGGCATCGGCAGCGCGCGCGGTCAACGTCCGTGCGAGGCTGCTGGTCCGCACCAGCAGCGGTGCGGCGCTCGCGCCCGGGCGCGACAGCGACACGAGATTGGTCCCACGATCGCATCGCAGCGTCAGCAACGCACTCCCCCCGGATCGCCCAAAGGCCGCCACCGAACCGGTGGCATCGGTGCGATAGCTCCAATCGCCGGGCGTCACCGCCCAATCGCGCCAGTCGAGCGATTGCGGCACGGCCGGGGACGGCGGCAACGGCACCGGGCGCGGCACCACCACCGGCTGTGGCGGCGGCGACGCGGGCGGGCTGACGCAGCCACTCACCACCAGCGCGATAGCAAGAACAGCGGAGCGAACGAAAAATTTGCGCATGCCGCGCTGTATGCGCGAAGCAACCGCTGCGCTCAACCGCCGGTCTTGCACCCCGTCGTGATTTCGCCTCTGGTGCCCGGCAGGGAGAGACGCATGGCACTTGAAGCGAAGCGACTGCGCGCTATCATCGGCGGATCGGCCGGCAATCTGGTCGAATGGTATGACTGGTACGCCTATTCCGCGCTGTCGCTCTATTTCTCGGCCTCCTTCTTCCCCAAGGGTGACCCCACCGCACAATTGCTGAACACTTCGGCGGTGTTCGCGGTCGGCTTTTTCATGCGGCCGATCGGCGCCTATCTGATGGGCCGCTATGCCGATCGGCATGGGCGCAAGGCCGGGCTGGCGGTCTCGGTCGCGTTGATGTGCGCGGGCTCACTGATGATCGCGTTTGCGCCGACATACGCCACGATCGGGATCGCCGCGCCGATCCTGCTGCTGGTCGCGCGGCTGTTGCAGGGGCTGTCGGTGGGCGGCGAATATGGCGCGAGCGCGACCTATCTTTCCGAAATGGCGACGCGGCGGCACCGCGGTTTCTGGTCGAGCTTCCAATATGTCACGCTGATCGGCGGGATGCTGAGCGCGCTGGCGGTGACATTGCTGCTGCAGGCGGTCTTCACCAAGACGCAGATGGACAGTTTCGGCTGGCGCATCGCCTTTGCGCTGGGCGCGGCGTTGGCGCTGGGTGTCTATCTGTTGCGGCGGGGGTTGGCGGAGACCGCCTCGTTCCAGGCGCTGGCGGCAGATCGCCCAGCCTCGGGCATGGCGGCCTTGTGGCGTTCGCATCCGCGCGAATTCCTGCTGGTCGGCGCGATCACCGCCGGCGGCAGCTTGGCTTTCTATGCCTACACCACCTACATGCAGAAATTCCTCGCCAACACCGTCGGCTTTTCGGTGCAGACCGCGACCGCAATCATGACCGCCGCGTTGGTGGTGTTCATGCTGGTCCAGCCGCTGTTCGGCGCGCTGGCCGATCGCGTCGGGCGCAAGCCGATGTTGCTGCTGTTCGGCATTGGCGGGGCGATCGTATCGGTGCCGGTGTTCAGCGCCTTGGAAAGCGTGCGCACGCCGGCGGCGGCGTTTGCGATCGTGCTGGTGCCGCTTTTGCTGCTGGCCGCCTACACCTCGATCAGCGCGTTGGTGAAGGCCGAGCTGTTCCCGGCGCACATCCGCGCGCTCGGCGTCGCCTTTCCCTATGCGATCGGCAATGCGGCGTTTGGGGGCACGGCGGAATATGTCGCGCTGAGCCTGAAGGGCTGGCATATCGAGAGTGCCTTCTATTGGTATGTCAGCGCGATGCTGGCGCTGACCAGCGTGTGTTTCTGGCTGTTGCCGGAAACACGGGCGACCAGCTTGATCGTGGAGGATTGAGGGAACTCTCTGGCCCGTTGCGCCGTTTCGGTTGCGCATCAAAGGAACGAGCATGTCCCAGACCGAACCCACGCAATTGCTGCTGCAATCGAACAAAACCGACACGATGCAGGTGCGCAGCCGCGATGGCGACAAGATCGGCAGCGTCCATGCGATGATGGTCAACAAGCGCACCGGGCATACGCTCTATGCGGTGCTGACGATCGGTGGGTTTCTCGGCATGGGGCGCGCTTATTATCCGCTGCCTTTTTCGCTGCTGCAGTTCGACCCGGTCAACGACACCTATATCGTGACGATCGACCGCCGCGTCCTGGAAGGCGGCCCGAGCTGGGCGGCGAACCCGCCCGAATTCGACCAGGCCTATGCCGACCGGGTGTCGAAATATTATGATGTGGCGGGCGAGGATCTGTCGCTGGGTTAAGCGGCGCGCGGGACGATGCGGTCGAGCGCGCCGTTGAGCGCGCGCTTGGCCTCGACGATTTCGTAGCGATCCTGCAGACGCAAAAAAAAGCCTTCGGACATGCCGAAATAGCGCGCGAAGCGCAGGTCGAGTTCTGCATCGACCGGACGCGAGCCTTCAATAACCTCGGCAATCCGCTCCGGCGCCACCCCGATATCCCCGGCAAGCTGCTCAACGCTCAGCGCTTCGGGTTCGAGAAACTCGGTGACCAGCATTTGCCCGGCATGCTCGTTGTCGAGCCATTGGGGATTAGTGATAGTCTGCAATTTCGACGTCATATGCGTCTCCGTCCATCCAGACGAAGCATATACGCCATTGGTCATTAA
>CAYOTF010000237.1:0-2931 GCA_964406805.1 uncultured Zetaproteobacteria bacterium
CGACCATGATGTTGAACGCGCTCAACGCGGTATTATTTATATCGATGAAGTCGATAAACTTTCACGCAAAGCAGATTCACCTTCGATTACCCGTGATGTATCGGGCGAGGGTGTGCAGCAGGCTTTGTTAAAACTGATTGAGGGTACAGTTGCCAATGTTCCACCACAGGGTGGGCGTAAAAACCCTCAACAAGAGTTTATTCAAGTAGATACGACCAATGTGTTGTTTATTTTAGGTGGCGCATTTGCGGGTTTAGAAAAACTCATTGAATCGCGTGGTAAAAGTCGTTCGATTGGTTTTGGTGCGAATGTTGTTTCTGAAGATGAACAGGATATTAGCGTGCTGCTAAAACAGGTTGAGCCAGAGGACTTGATTAAATTCGGATTGATTCCTGAACTTGTTGGCAGGCTTCCTGCTATAGCAACGTTGACCGAATTGGATAAAAAAGCCTTGTTGGAAATTTTAACAGCGCCTAAAAATGCACTGGTGAAACAGTATCAGGCATTATTATCGTATGATGGTGTCGATGTTTCGTTTACCGATAATGCTTTATCAGCCATTGCCGATAAGGCGCTTAAACGCAAAACAGGGGCGCGTGGTTTGCGGGCCATTATGGAAGCGGTGATGCTGGACGTGATGTATGAAATTCCAACCATGGGTAATGTGGAAAAATGTGTGATCAATCGTAAGGTTGTAGAAGGTGATGCAGAGCCTGTGTTGGTGTTTCATGCGGATGATGAAGCGGCATAGGTGATAAAATCCAGAGTGATTCTGGGATTGTAGTATGTTGATGTACAAGCTAAGGAGAGTGATGTGGCAGAATGGGAAAGTGCGGGTGAACAGGTTGATGATGTAGGTAAAGAAGGTGTTTTGCCAGTCTTGCCACTGCGCGATATTGTTGTTTTTCCGCATATGATTGTGCCTTTGTTTGTAGGGCGTGAGAAAAGCGTGAGTGCATTGGATGAAGTCATGCAATCGGGTAAAAAGATTGTTCTTCTAGCGCAAAAAGATGCGGATAAAGATGATCCTGAGCCAGAAGATCTGTATCAAGTTGGTACGTTGGGAAATATTCTGCAAATGCTAAAATTGCCAGATGGCACGATTAAAGTACTGGTAGAAGGTGGCGCGCGTGTGCGTGTGGCGAATATTGAAAGCGATGGCAATGTTTTGCGTGCGAATTATCAGATTATGCCAGAGGCCGATGATGATTTGCGCGAGCGTGAAGCCGTTGCCAAGACAGTTGAACAGCAATTTGAAGCCTATGTGAAATTGAATAAGAAGACCCCGCCTGAGGTATTGGTATCGGTTGCAGCGGTGGAAGAAGTGGATAAATTGGCAGATACCATTGCTTCGCACCTCAATTTAAAATTAGAAGAAAAGCAGGCATTGTTGGAAATTCCCAGTGTGATTGAGCGTTTGGAGCGCTTGTATGGTCATATGGAAGATGAAATGGAAATCTTGCAAGTGGATAAGCGCATTCGCACACGTGTAAAACGCCAAATGGAAAAATCGCAGCGTGAATATTATTTATCTGAGCAAATGAAGGCGATTCAGAAAGAGTTGGGTGATGATGATGCGCAGGGCGATATGGAAGCCTTGGCAAAGCAAATCGAAACATCAGGTTTGAGTAAAGAAGCCCAAGAAAAAGCCAATGCTGAACTCAAGCGCCTAAAAATGATGCCGCCGATGAGCGCTGAAGCGACGGTTGTAAGAAACTATTTGGATTGGCTGCTTGATTTGCCGTGGAAAAAACGTACCCGTGTGCGCCGTGATTTAAGTGTTGCAGAGGCAATTTTAGATGAAGATCACTTTGGCTTGGAAAAGGTCAAAGAGCGTATTCTTGAGCATTTGGCTGTATTGCAGTTGGTGCGTAAGATGAAAGGGCCGATTCTTTGTTTTGTGGGACCTCCAGGTGTGGGAAAGACTTCCCTTGGACGTTCAATTGCACGGGCAACAAGTCGGAAGTTTGTGCGTATGAGTCTGGGTGGCATGCGTGATGAAGCAGAAATCCGTGGGCATCGCCGCACCTACATTGGCTCTATGCCAGGTAAGGTCATTCAATCGATGAAAAAAGTAGGTGTGAAAAACCCGCTTATTCTATTGGATGAAATTGATAAATTGGGCGCTGATTTTAGAGGCGACCCTTCATCAGCACTCTTGGAAGTGCTTGATCCAGAACAAAACAACACCTTTAATGATCATTACATGGAAGTGGATTATGATTTGTCCGAGGTGATGTTTATCACCACCGCAAACAGCTTGAATATCCCAGGGCCGCTTTTGGATCGTATGGAAGTGATTCGTTTGTCTGGTTATACCGAAGCTGAGAAGTTGGCGATTGCCAAGCGTTATTTGCTTTCTAAACAGCTGAAAAACCATGGACTTAGTGAAGATGAAGGCTTTGATGTGGATGATAAGGCTTTGGTGGATGTGATTCGTTATTATACCCGTGAAGCGGGCGTGCGTGGTTTGGATCGTGTATTGGCGAAGCTTTGTCGTAAAATGGCGCGTAAGTGGGTCCAGGATACGCCTAAAGTTGCCTTAAAGATTGGTCGTGATGATTTGGAAGCATATTTGGGTGTACGCCAGTATAGCTTTGGTATGATGGAAGAAGAGCATCAAGTGGGTGTTGTAACAGGTCTTGCTTGGACAGAAGTGGGTGGTGAGCTTTTACAAATTGAAACCGCATTGATGCCAGGTAAAGGCAAGTTAACGGTGACTGGGCAGTTGGGTGATGTGATGCAGGAATCTATTCAAGCTGCTCTGACATACGTTCGTTCGCGTGCGGCTAGTTTGGGTTTGAAGTCTGATTTTCATCAGAATGTAGATATTCATGTGCATGTTCCTGAAGGTGCTATCCCGAAAGATGGCCCTTCGGCGGGTCTTGGCATGGCGACATCCATCATTTCTGCTTTGACAGGTATTACAGT
>CAYOTF010000238.1:0-2926 GCA_964406805.1 uncultured Zetaproteobacteria bacterium
GGTGTGGCAGTGAATGCAAAATAGGAGGCATTGCCACGCATCTTGCGCGATTGCATGGCTTGCAAGATTTTATCCTGTGTATCCAGATCCCCATCTTCTGATTCCCTTGCGCCCATCGCTCGATTCATTTGATCGTGTGCCGAACCACTTTGAGAGCTGTGCGCTTCATCAATCACCACTGCAAAGCGTTTATCGCTTAAATCGCTCATACCATCAATAATAAAGGGGAACTTTTGGATGGTGGTGATGATAATCTTTTTGCCTTGCTCCAAAGCTTCTTTCAATTCCGATGAACGATAGGCAGGAGCCATGATGTTTTTCACTTCGGAAAAGGCTTTGATATTCTCGCGCAGTTGTTTATCCAACAATCGGCGGTCTGTCACCACAATCACCGAATCAAACAAGGGTTGATCCATGCTTTTAACACCCGCTGCATGTTGATTATCAGGGTAGGTTTCAATCAGTTGATAGGCTGCCCAAGTCATCGAGTTGGATTTGCCTGAACCTGCCGAATGCTGAATCAAGTATGTTTGCCCTGTGCCATGCTTGCTGGCATGTGCTACCAGCTTACGCACCACATCAAGCTGGTGATAACGTGGAAAGAATAACGTACGTTTATTCAATGCATCTTTTGCCGAACCATCCAAACGCACAAAATGCTGGATGATATTGGCCATGCTTTCTTTGCTAAATACCGCTTGCCATAAATAGGCGGATTTATGTCCTGTAGGGTTGGGTGGATTGCCCTTACCAAAGTTAACACCCTTGTTAAATGGCAAGAAAAATGTGCCTTTGCCTGCCAACTTGGTGGTCATATAGACTTCATCCGTATCCACTGCCATGTGAACCAAACACCTTCCAAACTGCAACAATGGCTGTGTTATATCCCGATCATGGCAGTATTGCTTTTGCCCATGGTAACGCGCCGTTTGCCCTGTCCATGGATTCTTGAGTTCCAAGGTGACAATGGGGATGCCATTGATAAACAGTACCATATCAATTTCTTCCAGCGTATTGCTAAGCGAATAACGCACCTGTCGCATACTGCTAAAGATATTTTCGCTGAAATTTTTCTTTACCTTCTCTGAACTGCTGGCAAGCGGCGCGGGATACATCAAATGCAGATGGGCATTGTCCACGCTCAAACCTTTTTTGAGTACATGCACCACACCGTATTTTTTCATCATCCTGTCAAAGCGTTCCAACACCTTGCGTTGCCAGTCTGCGCCATTGCGTTGTAACTTTTCTAATTCATCGCTTTGCGTATTTTCCAAAAACGTCCAAAAAAGTTTTTCATCCAGAGCATATTGGGCATTAAAATCCGCCGCCAGCCCCAATTGATAACCATGATGCTCACCAAACAGCACATCAGGCTCGTTGCCCTCATCGGCAGTGATGCCCGCAGCCTGTATTTCCTCCAAGCAAGTGCCTGTCAGGTGTTTTTCAATGGCAGCTTCCAGTGCCTGTTCGTTGGTTTGACTTACCATGCTTTAACTCCCGCTATCATTTCTAGCAAGTAAATTGATGATAAGTCGAATCATGGTTTCTTTTTGTTTGGCATCCGATTCAGCCACCAGCAAGGTGAGTGCTGCCAAGCCTGTATCATTGATGATGCTTTCTCCGCTGTCGTTGAACAATCGCCCATTTCTGTTCAAAAAGTCCACAAACAAAAAAGCACCGCTGCGTTTGTTGCCATCGGAGAAGGGGTGATTCTTCACCACAAAATAGAGCAAATGTGCTGCCTTGCTTTCCACTGTGGGGTAAGCGGGTTCACCAAAAACACTTTGATTGAGGTTACCAAAAATACCTTCCAACCCTGTCTCACGGATATTGGCAAACAATGCCGTGGCTTCACCGCGCTCAATCAAACGTTGTTTGAGTTCGAGCAATGCTTGCATCGCCTCTTTCGCACTGGGTAAATCGCCACCCAGTGTACCTTTTGGATCTTCGAGCAGGCCTTCATCGTATTGTTGCAGCCATAAAAACGTTTGGGTGTAATGACTGATGATATGCACCAAACCACAACCAGCATCGCGGCTTATGCTATCACTGGCGGCTGCTTTTTTGGTAAGTTGAATGGCTTGCCTAAGTTCAGCTGCATTCTTTTGAAAGCGTTGTTCATTGAGTGCGTAGCCTTGGAGTAAATAATCTTTTAAACGCTGGGTCGCCCAGCGGCGAAATTGTACGCCCTGCGGAGATTTGACGCGATACCCTACGGAAATAATCACATCCAAATCATAAAATGACACAAGTTTATCTGAATTTGCAATATGCACTTTTTGCATATTGCTTTTTTGCTCCAATTCGCCTTCAAGGATTGCATTGCGAATATGTCTTGAAATAACCGATTGATCTCGCCCAAATAAAGTAACCATCTGGGATTGAGATAGCCAAACGGTTTCTTCTTCAAAGTGGACACGAATATGGGTTGTTCCGTCATCACTTTTGTAAATTTCAATATGGTTTTGTTCTATCATGAGAATGCCTCTAGCTTGCCTGGGATTTTAATCTTACCCGTCACGGCACTGTTAATCAGCGTGGTTTTGTATTCGTTAAGTTTTTCGATTTGCTGTTGGTTTAAATGAATGGCTTGGTCGATTTTGGCGGATTCTTTTTCGATATATTCAGCAATTTCTTTCTGTTCGGGGAAAGGAGGAAATGTAACAAATACCTCACTCATTTCACCATTCATTATTTTTGCACCATTTGTATCTGGGCGTTTATAGAATTGCGCGGCAACACCTAATGCATTTGTAATAAACTTAAGTGATAATGTATTATTTGTTGGTTGTAATGTTCCACATACGTTGGTGCAATTATGCTTACCTTCTCTTAAAAAAACTGTTCCAGCATTTGCCCCATCAGTTGTCCATGTTATTTGCTGACAATCAAAATCATAAGTATTGATATATCCAAGAACACCATT
>CAYOTF010000239.1:0-2922 GCA_964406805.1 uncultured Zetaproteobacteria bacterium
GGCGGTGCCTGCGGGCAATTCTGTTGGTACATCTTTCATGGAGTGAACGGCAATATCGGCACGCCCATCAAGCAATGCTTCATCAATTTCTTTGGTGAATAGCCCTTTGCCGCCAACCTGTGCCAATGGCACATCCAATATTTTATCGCCCTTGGTCACAATCTTAACTAGTTCGGTGGTGACAGTTGGGTCAAGCCGTTTCAATTCGGCTGAAACATATTCAGCTTGCCAAAGCGCTAAGGGTGAACGACGGGTTGCAATACGGATATGTGTCATAATTTCTCCAAAAATAGGTTGCCGCACCCTAACGTTGATAAGCAGATGTTCAAAGTTATGACGGTGTAAGCGATGAAATAAATAAGGATAGGTTGAACCTTGCATCATTACTATCCATAGTTCCCGCAGTTTTTATCATGTTATTATTTGCTTGGAGAGTCTTGTATGAAACGCATTCCTGCACAGTCACATAAAGCCGCACAAGCCAATGAGTTGGTCACGTGTTTGCAAACACGTTTTGTTCAAGGGCTGGAAAAACTAGCTGATCAATTGAATGCCAGACAGTCATTTGATGCGGTTGAATGGTTTCGTGATGAGGGTAAACATGGTGGTGGTGTGCGCTATGCGACGGCGGACGGTGATTTGTTTGGACGCGGTTCAGTGAATGTCTCACAAGTACACTATGATGAAAACCCAGAGAAAAAACTCGGTTCGGCAACAGCTATTTCAACCATTATTCATCCATGTTACCCGCATGCGCCTTCCGTGCATATTCATATCAGTTGGACAGAAATGAAAAGTGGCGAAGGTTATTGGCGAATGATGGCAGATTTGAATCCGTCGATTGAGAACCCAGATGCAACACAACAATTCTTTGATGCCATGAAAGCCGCCGCGCCAGAGCAGTATGAAGAAGGTGTGGCACAGGGTGAGCGTTATTTTTATATCCCAGTTTTGGAGCGGCATCGTGGTGTTTCACACTTTTATTTGGAACAATATAATAGTGGTGATGCCGATAAGGATAGGGCTTTGGCGCAATCAGTAGGCGAAGCTGCCATTGATACATACTTGGATATTCTAGGCGCAGCTTTGCAGCAAAACAAATCTGTTAGTGAAATGGATAAAGCGACACAGTTGGCATATCATTCTTTGTATTTCTTGCAGGTATTAACATTGGATCGCGGTACAACTACGGGTTTAATGGTGCATAATCAGAATGATATTGGTATATTGGGTTCATTGCCTGCTTATGCAAATCGTGATTTGCTTTTATCATGGGTTGAAAAAATGCCTGCGCCGCAAGAGCAGTTATTAAGTGCTTTGATTGATGTTTTACCAGAGCATTCCCCAAGTCTTGTTGATGATGTTGTAAAAGCAAAACTCGCAACTGTTTTACGTCAGCATTATCGCCAGCATCCAGAGGCATTGGCTATGCAAGCATCGGGTGATGTGATTCCTCCCACACTTAAAAATCACCGTGATTAAAAAAAGGATCTTCCTTAAATGTGTGAGTGTTGTTAATAATATTGATATAGCAAAAAAGGATCTCCCATAATGAGCCAAGGCTTTGAAATTCAAATATTTAACCGTCACGAAAACAAAATGGACATTGAAAAAGTGTATGGTGATGCGGTGGTTAAGTTTGCCTATGCCAATCCCATAGGACGGCTTTTAGGATCTGTGATTGCAAGTAAAATGCTTAGTCAATTGTACGGAAAATCACAAGACAGTTTAAAGTCAGGGCAAAAAGTCGCCTTCTTTATCAAAAACTTTCATATCCCCATTGATCAGTATGAAAAAGGATCGTTCAAAGACAACCCTGTTGAAACTTCCTATCAATCATTTAATGAATTCTTTATTCGAAAGTTTCAAGAAGGACAAAGAACATTTACCCAGAAGCATGATGAAATGGGTGCTTTTGCTGAAGCGCGATACTTTGGCCATGAAAGCATGACCGATGATCTCAATATCCCCGTTAAAGGATCAATGTTACGCGCTGTTGACCTAATCGGCGATGGTGAGTTAGCCCAAGACTTTATCGGAGGCCCGCTGATGATCGCGAGGTTATGCCCTGTTGATTATCATCGCTACCACTATCCCGATGATGGCAAAACCCTTAAGTCTTTTACTGTTCCCGGCAATCTACATTCAGTCAATCCATTGGCTTTAAAGTATAGACAGGATATTTTTATCAAAAATGAAAGACGTGTCTCAATCTTGGAAACTGAACATTTTGGTAAGCTGGCCTATATTGAAGTTGGAGCCACTATGGTGGGTAAAATCGTGCAATCCTTTGATGAATCTAAACCTTTTAAAAAGGGTGATGAAAAAGGCTACTTTCTCTTTGGTGGAAGCACCGTTGTTTTATGTGGCGAAAAAGGAAAGTGGGCTCCCTCTAAAGATATGTTAGAAAACACCAAGGCAGGCATAGAGACGTATATTCAACTTGGTGATGCCGTTGCTCAAACCAGCTGTAGTTAAGCTTAGCAAAGAGTCTGCTATCAATTCATGTATGTGATTTATTCATCGCCATTTGTTTGCTCTGCCGAGTTCGGTGGATGTCTTGCAAAAGGTGCTAAAGTTAATCGTATCTTAGAGATCAAAGCCCAAGGAAGACCAAGAAAAAAGGATGGAAAATGGTAATTTCCCCTTTTTTAGCCTAGTCAGATTGCGAAAAACTTGGGGCTTTTGCTTAGAATATGTAGGTTGCGCTTTATGATAGCACCAACAAATAAACCTCAAGCTCTTTCAGACAAAGCTCGTGGTGGTATTCCTCTAGCCCCACAAGGCTGGACTTTTATCATTGGAACATTGTTATTATTGTTTATTTCAATTCCCTTAAGTTGGACAGTTATGGCTGTAATATTGGCTATATTATTTGCTTTTGTGGTGATATTTTTTTGTGATTTTGAATGTCAAATACCA
>CAYOTF010000240.1:0-2919 GCA_964406805.1 uncultured Zetaproteobacteria bacterium
AAAAGCTTTTGTTTTTTGACTTTAAAAGCACGATCCACCTGTCTGCGTGCGGACATGCACAGGCAGGCGAATTTAAAACCATGAAAGATTTTGACTTTCCTCTGCGTACTCTGCGCCTTTGCGGTGAAAAGGTTTTAATTTTTTGACTTTAAAGCACGATCCATGACGCACGAATATACACGAATAGTTCACCCCTATCTGGCTTTTGACTTTCCTCTGTGCTCTTGAGATGTGGGCATGACAGCATCAGTTTTAGTGGTTAGCGTTTGAGCTTGCCTAGGAGGCTTTCAAGTGACTGAAAAAGAACAGCAGTTGTTTAAGTCTTTACTCCAAGGGTCTCATGATGAATTAAAGAGCGAGATTCAGGGCGTGCGCGAGGAATTAAAAGAAGAAATTCAGGGTGTGCGTATGGAACTGAGGGAAACGCGGGAAGAATTATCCGCCAAGATTGAAGCTGTTGGAGCGAAGGTGGACGGGCATGAAGACCGGATTCGATTCTTGGAAAGAAAGGTTGCGTGATTTTTGAGCGGTGAGGAAAGAAGTCATTTGGAAGTAATTCTTGAAGATATTAATGGTAAATTCGATCTCGTCCTGGAAGGTCATGTCACACTTGAGCATATGATTCATGAGCATCGCGCTGAGACCCGGCAGGATAAGCGGGAAATTCAGGCGCTAATCCAAAGCTCCCATGATAGCTTGGATGAAAAGATTGAAGGCGTACGAACAGAATTGAAGGAGGAGATGGCTGCTGGATTCAAGGATTTGGGCTATAAAGTGGAAGGGCACGAAGATCGGATTCGATTTCTGGAAAGGAAGGTGGCTTGATTGAACCCAAGCACCCAATTGTCAAGCCAGGCACGGTCTCAATTGCTTCAGTGGATAAAAGGTCGGGAAATGAATAGTCATCAACTTGGTTTGAGTTTTTATAAATACGTAGAATCATTCGAGTCTGACCCCATTGATTTAAAGAGCGAGATTCAGGGCGTGCGCGAGGAATTAAAAGAAGAAATTCAGGGTGTGCGTATGGAACTGAGGGAAACGCGGGAAGAATTATCCGCCAAGATTGAAGCTGTTGGAGCGAAGGTGGACGGGCATGAAGACCGGATTCGATTCTTGGAAAGAAAGGTTGCGTGATTTTTTCGAAATGCGCCAAAGAAGGTGAATCGAGCTTGCGAGAGAGAGGCTACCCTGGGGTGCGAGTCCTGACGCCCTCCCGTTATGCAAAGTGAGATATGCAGAATACGCCTGTTCACCATGGTTTTTAATTGCAAGCTATAGGTCTGACCCTTAGGTCGCGCTTGGGCGCTGTGCTTTTTAATTGCAAACTATAGGTCTGACCCTTAGACCTTGACCCTTAGACCTGTGACCCTTAGACCTGCTTATACCCTTAGGTCTCATAGGTCTGACCCCGGCGCTGCGTGGTGAAAAGGGTTTTGAATATTGATTGGAGAGGTTTATGATGAAAGGTACGATGAAAAGCTTGGTTCTGGTGGCGCTGGTGTTGCTGGCAGGCTGTACAACAATCAAAATGGATCTGCCCAAGACACTGCCGGAGCCGGAGCGGAAACCTTTATCCACGCAGCAACAGGCGATTGAGTCTGCCGATGCCAAACCGGC
The DNA here is from genome assembly GCA_964406805.1 of uncultured Zetaproteobacteria bacterium. Lineage (GTDB taxonomy): Bacteria > Pseudomonadota > Zetaproteobacteria > Mariprofundales > Mariprofundaceae > Mariprofundus. Next base: position 1,618 of record CAYOTF010000240.1, read on the forward strand.
GCAGCAGTTACAAATAGAATCTCTGCCTGCGCTGAATGTGGCCAGTTGGAAAGGGGTAGATGACCGCTGGAAGAAATTTGAAATGCCGCAGGGCAAGTTATCGCTCCAGGCCGATGCCATTCCACTGAATGAATTTATTCACATGGCGCTGGGGGAAACGCTGAAATTATCGTTCACCGTTGATAAAGATGTGGCCGCCCGCACCGAACCTGTCACCTTGCATGTGAGTCAGCCAGTAGATGCGCAGCGTTTGCTGGGTATGATTGAGCAGGCGCTGGCGGTCTATGATATAGGTTTGACGCAGGATGCTGGTGGCTTGCGAGTATTACCTGCCGCCGCACTCAGAGCAACTGCGCCGAAGTTGCTATCGCCAAAGGCTGCATTGAGCTTGCTCAATGGCAGGGTGATGCTGCTGATTCCACTTACCTATATCGGCCCGTCAGAAGCTCTGGCATTTGCTCAGGCATTTTTGCAGGGCAATAAAGGTTCTTTTATGAGCCCGATTCCCCATCTCAATGCATTATTGCTTATCGGCATGAGCGAGCGGGTGGCGAAGTTCAAGCAGGCTATTGAGATGATCGACAGGCCGAGCATGGAAAGCAAGCAGGTAACCCTGATTCGGCCTGTTTACTGGAAGGTGAAATCGCTGCTTAAGCCACTGGAAGAAGGGTTGGCTGCTCAGGGTGTAAAGGTGGCACATTCTGCCGGCGCTTACGGCATGCGTCTTATCGCTCTCGACGAGATTAATGCCCTGATGGCTATTTCACCGGTCAAAGCATGGGGGAGTTTGCTCAATAACTGGGTCAAACGGCTGGATACGCCGGAAACAGTGGATGCCTTGGATGAAGGCGAGCAGGCCTTTGTTTATTTTGTACGTCAGAGCCAGGCGAAGAATCTTGGTGCCACCTTGAATGCAGTGCTCGGCGGTGTGCAGCAACAGGTTGGCTCGGCCAAAGGTGATAAAACGAAGCAGTCCAAATCCGCCGTACAACCGGCTAGTGCGCAGACTCTGAATATAGGCGGAGCCGGTAAACTGCGTGTGGTGGTGGATGAGCAGCATAATGCTCTGGTGTTTGTAGGTTCTGCGCGCTCCTATCGGGTAGCTTATCAGTTGTTGAAGCAGCTTGATCGCCCGGTCAAACAGGTGTTGATCGAGGCTACTGTGGCCGATATATCACTGGATGCATCCACCCAGCTCGGGGTAGAATGGCAATTTGCTGGTGTGGGTCGTGGAAACGGCCTGACCGGCACGCTCGACCCGCTGGGTGGCTTGGGTGTTGGCGCTGCAGGTTTATCCTATTC
>CAYOTF010000241.1:0-2849 GCA_964406805.1 uncultured Zetaproteobacteria bacterium
TACATTGGTACTTCTAAAAGCCACGCTAAAAATTGCTTAACTTAGTGCCATTCAGGTCTGACCCTCATTTTTCACCTGCCATATCCACCTTGGCCCATCGACGCTTGCACCTGTACAGCAACCCTCTCTCATCCATTCCACCATCCGAAGGCAAGTGGGTCAAACAACTTTCTCAACTCGTACCACCAACTGGTATCCACCGTTTATTTGAGAAGAAACTCCGCAGAATTATTTAACGCCTGCATAGAAAAAATATCGAATTCTGGGGACATCATACATAACTTCAATCTCTCGTCCAGCACCTTCACCGTCAAATAATTAGTATTATGTCCCCGAAATTCAAATGATTCCTAAACACACTCAATAGTCAAGCCTGACCCGATTCTATGGTAGAGCCCTTTTACTCTTAAATGGAATCTAAGGGTTGTAATCTTCTTTTTTAGTCATAAATTGCCATTGTGAAAAAGTTAATTAAAACACTTAAATCTTTAAATACACAAGACCCCAACCTTCCTTTTGCTGTTTACACATGCAAACAAAAGCAATGCTTACGAAGCGTTCCTATTCTTAAACCTGTCTTGATTCTAATGCTGGAAGGAACAAAAGAGATCGTTGGTGAAAAGAAAATTACATGCTCAGAGGGACAATTTCTCTTCTTAGCGGGTAATGCTGAAGTAACCTTGAATAACATCCCTCAACACGGCTCCTACTTGTCCTTAATGATAACATTTGAACAACATGATTTTGACATACTTAGCACGCCTTCGACAGCAAATAAAACGTTACTTATAGGCAGTCAAACTCAGGCATTAACCACTTGTGTGTCTCAATATGTGCAATGGCAAGCTGAGCTTCCACAAGAAATTCTGGAACTAAGAAGAAAGGAACTTTTAATGCTCCTTCATCTTCAAGGCTACATTGATATTGCATCTATGAAAGGTCGTTTAAGCACAACCAACACCCTCGTTGATATTTTTAAACAAGACCTTTCCACTCGCTGGTCAATCAAAGACGTTTGCTACAAATTGTCTACAAGTGAATCAACACTTCGTCGGCAGTTACGCTCTGAAAACACAAGCTTTAATGGTTTACAAACTCAAGTGAAACTAGGTTATGGTATACATTTAATCCAAACAACAAAACTACCTATTTTAATCGTTGCTGAACAATGTGGTTATCAATCACAATCACGCTTTACAGAAAGCTTTAAAAAGCGCTTCGGCATAACTCCCATTAAATTACGCAAAACACATTTGGCTGAATAAAGCGAAAACTAGAAAGTTTTAGGCGATACCTACTATCTCAAGAACCTTACATTTCGTGTTTCTTAAAACACCATAAAGTGAGGTAACAAACATGAAAAGAATAATATATATACTGCTTATGATTGGAGGGGTGCAAGCTGCTTCTGCTTCTGAGTTTACACTCAAGAGCTTTGACATCCAATCGGGAACACATATGAAAAAAGCCCAAGTATTCATGGGCTTTGGCTGTAATGGTGACAATATCTCGCCACAACTTAGCTGGAAGAACCCGCCCAAAGGTACAAAAAGTTTTGCCATCACAGCTTATGATCCTGATGCACCAACAGGCAGTGGTTGGTGGCACTGGCAAGTTATCAATATTCCAGTAAACACAACTGAATTTAAACAGGGTGCTGGTGATATAAGCACCAAAGCTGCGCCTAAAGCAGCCTTGCAAATAGAGAATGATTATGGTTTTCAAGGGTTTGGAGGGGCGTGTCCACCAAAGGGTGATAAAGTGCATCACTACCAGTTCACCGTTTATGCTTTATCGGTGGGGCATATAGATCTGAAATCAAATGCTTCAGGTGCTTTAACGGGGTATATGATTAAAACAAACTCCTTAGGTTCAAGTACAATTGAAACGCTTTACAAGAGATAACTTCGATATGGCATCACTACTTAAAGCTTTGAAGTAGTGATGCCATAAGCAAAGCTAGGCGGGGGTGCTAACCTGACCCACAGGTTCTAAACCTTAAGCTTGAAGTAGCATCAATTGTTGATTCCCGTACTAAAAAACAACTTGGGGAAAGAAACAAGGCTTTTATAACTTGATATTGTAATGGTACTTGCGGGCATTTTAACATGGGGGACTTTTTAGAATTTAATCTAACTGTGTAAATTTATCACCTAAAATGTGGGTAGCCCATTGTGTCTATATAGTTTCAGCTGAATTAAGAGCTGCATTCACCCTAGCCAACATGGGTTGCTGCGAAGATGCGTAATACCCAGAAGGATGCGACTTGGTCACATCCCAATGATCACCGTAACTAGTTGGAAGGCTTATATTAAACTCGAGAATACCCTTAACTATTTCAGCTGGCGATTTGCCCTGTGCAACCAACTCCTGATATAAAAATTTTCTTTGCTTGAGAATATCAGATTGTTCTTGCTCAATAGCTTCCATTTCCGGTGTTTTAAGCACACCCGTCAATTTGATCCTCTCGGATTCACTCTCCATATAAGCATCAAACTTTTTTAGAGTGGGCCACGGCCACATTTCATTATTTCCTATTGCCTTTGCATACTCACTTGAATAATCATTTACATTTGCAGTGGGGTAATCTGCGGAATCAATAGAAGGTGAACGATTATTTTTGTTGGCAGCAAACATACTTTTCGAATCATCTGAAAAGTTAACTTTATCATTAGAAGGTATGCGAATGCCTTCATGTGAAATTCTTACTTCTTTCATCCTTGAATCTATGACACTAAGCGCCTGCATGTATGATGGGCTTTCTACTTTCATTTTAACTTCTCCTTTTTTTGAATTTTGAAACAAATAAGAATCACACATGCTAGAAATGCATTGATGTGATTTATTTG
>CAYOTF010000242.1:0-2842 GCA_964406805.1 uncultured Zetaproteobacteria bacterium
GGGCGCTCGACGCCATGATGCAGCGCCATGGCCAGCAGCAGGCTGCCCAGCACCAGCAGCGCGACATCGCCTCCCTGCCGCCGGGCGCCATGGGTCAGTTCGTAAAAGGCGATCAGCGGCCGGTGGACGAGATAGAGCGAAAAGGAGATCCGCCCGATATAGCGCAGCGCAGGCAGGGCCAGCAGCCTGCCCGCCATGCCCGTCCCGCCCAGAGCGATGATCGCGCAGGTTGCGCAGACCGGAAACAGGGCGAAGGGCACCGGAAAGGGCAGGCTGGATTTGATCAGCAGAAAGGACAGGCCCAGCAGCCCAAGCGCCCCCCCGCCCAGCAGATCCCGGTGCCTGTGCCGCGCCAGATCCGGCATGGCGCCCAGTGCCAGCAGCGCGCCTGCTAGCAATTCCCAGCCCCGCGCGGGAAGCAGGTAATAGGCCGATTGCGGCGCGAACCAGACCATCCCCGCCCCCATCGCCAGCGAAAGCGCCAGCAATCCGGCCAGCGGCCATCGGGCATCGCGTCGCCAGACCACCACAATCGCATAGAGCACCGGCGGAAACAGCAGATAGAACTGCTCCTCCACCGCCAGCGACCACAGGTGGATCAGCGGCATCGTGTCGGCTGACTGGGCGAAATAATCGACGTGGCGGTCGAAATAGACATTGGCGAGGAAACCTGCCGAGGCCAGCATGCTGCCCCCCAGATCGGCCAGTTCGTTTGGCAGCAGCAGCCAGACACCCGCCAGTCCGGTGATCGCCAGCGTAACGCCCAGCGCGGGCAGGATACGCCATGCGCGGCGGGCATAGAAACGGGCCGGACTGAAACGGCCCTGCGCCATCTCGCGTTTCAGAATGCCGGTGATCAGATAGCCCGAGATGACAAAGAACACATCCACCCCGACATAGCCGCCGCGCAGCCATGACACACCGCAATGCAGCAGCAGGATGGGCACAATGGCCAGCGCGCGCAGCCCTTCGATATCCGGCCGGAAGCCGGCCGGCCCCGCCTCGGCGGGGTGAAGGTCTGGGGTGGCTGGCAAAGCGGGTTTCTCCGGCAAAAAGGGGCGGGGGATGTCAGCTATCCGGCCATCTCAACAGCGGCCCGGCCTGCCCGTTTGGCGGCACAGCAGCGGGGCCAGCCTTTCGGCAATTTCCTCGCTCCCCAGCATTGCTCCGGCATGGTTCATATGCAGGCCATCCTGAAACAGCGCCGGATTGTCGGCCAGTCCGTTCAGCGCGAAATCCGGCCCGAAACCCTGGGTAAAGCGCTCATTGCCGGTCAATTGTATCGGGCCATAGACAGGCAGCCGGACAAAGGCGATCGCGATATTTCGGCTGGCCGCCTCGGCCGCGATCTTTTCGATATAGGTCCGGTCCACGACGAAACGGCTGCGGTCGGAAAGGAAGGTCAGTTTCCCGATCAGCCCGGCCTGTTGCAGGGCGACGACCTTGGCGGCATCGCGAGCGAGCCTGTCCCGGTCCATCGTGATATTGCCATTGCGCCACCGTCCCGAAGGCAGGCGATAGCCCTGACTTCGATCCAGATCGGTACCGGCATAGGCGCGCGGGTCAACTTGCCGGGCAACCCCGGCCCATGCCGGAAAACCCTGCCCCAGCGCATTGGCCAGCGCGCGATAGGGCAGGCCCAGAACATGCGGGAAATAGCTGGTGTTGATGAACAGAGGCGCCCCGACAATCGCCGCCGGGCTGGCCACTTGGGCAAACATCGGATGCGAGGACGCCATATCGCCATCATCGGCCAGCACGATCAGCCGCACCTCGGGATGGGTGCGCAACAGATCATCGACGATCTGGGCATGAAGGTCGCGTCCGGGCCGCACCAGCGACAGATTGGCCACCGCCACCTTGCGCCCCAGACGGCGGCTGAGCCCCTGTTGCAGGGCCACAGGGCTGATCGCGGCTTCAAATCGGGACGAGCCGACAAAGGCGACCTCGATCGGCGCCCTGTCGAAATGCAGCCTTTCATAGATCCAGCGGGAATGAAACATATCGGTGCCCGCCGACTGCTGCCATGCAACATAAGGCGACCATGGCAGGGTCATGCAGCCCAGCACCGCCATCAGCGCGCCCAGCAAAAGCGCCAGCGCATAGATGCCCCCGCCTGACCGTTGCGAACGGGCATTCAGGGTTAATGCGCTGCTCACTAATAATGGCATGACAGTTTCGAAAATCCTCAATGAATAGGCTATGATAGCGCGGTTTGTATGATATACTTGGCTGACAGGCCAGCAAAGCTCTTTTTCCGGAAGAGTGCAGTGCTTTGTCATGACACAGGTGCTTGTCATGACCGGGACGGAATTTGCAGGATTTCATGGAATACGAAAATGACGACTGCAATTTCAGGCGCCATAAAGCAGGGTATTGGGGTGTATCGGCCATGATTTTGCGCAATATCTTTGGCGTTTCATGCACGATTGGCGTTCATGCCGTCACGGACACCCGCGCCTGCGCCGCATGACAGCCATGGCCGCATCGCCAAGGATCGGAGTCCTGCATGTGATCACCCATCTGAGCATGGGAGGCGCGGAAAATGTTGCGCTGCAACTGATCACGGGCCTGTCGGGCGAATTCCGCTTTGCCCTTTTCGCGGTGCAGGGCGATGCGCCCGACGGCCCGGTCGGCCAGGACATGCTGGAGCGTTGCGATCAGGCCGGTTGCCCGGTGACATGGGGTTCGCGCCATGGCTTCAAAACGGGCGGCGCTTTGCAGGCGGCATGGCGCCTGCAATTATTATCGAGCGTGTTTGACGACTGACTTAAGGCGCCCTTCGAGGAAATTTGTCAGCGATTTTCGTGGCTGGTAATTAGACAGCGCTGCTGCGCGTGCA
>CAYOTF010000243.1:0-2837 GCA_964406805.1 uncultured Zetaproteobacteria bacterium
GCGCCGCGTGACCGCTCCGAGCAGGAGATCGCCGGTTATCGGGATGCACTGTCTCATATTCATGAATCAGCCGAATATATGGCGTTTTCGTCCAATATCATCCTGCAACTGCATTCATTTCTTTATCGCTATCATCCGGGTGAGGGCGGTAAGTGGAAAGCCACCAACAATGAAATTGTCGAGCGCAATGCGGACGGCTCCATCAATCGGGTTCGTTTTGCACCGGTCAGTGCGGTGGAAACGCCGGATAGCATGGATGCTCTGACCCAAGGGTATAAACAGTTGATTGAACAGCATCAGCAGGAGCCGCTGATTATGATTCCGCTGGCCATTCTGGATTTCCTTTGCATCCATCCATTTCGTGATGGTAACGGGCGCGTGGCTCGATTGCTGACGCTGATGCTGCTCTATCACTTCGGTTATCAGGTGGGGCGCTACATCAGTCTGGAGCGCATCTTCGAGGAATCGAAAGAGAGTTATTATGAAACGCTCGAAGCCAGTTCGCAGAACTGGCATGAAGGTGAGCATGATGTGATGCCGTGGCTCAATTATTCCTGGGGTGTGCTGCTTCGAGCCTACGATGAGTTCGCCGAGCGTGTCGGCAGTATTCAGTCCGGCAAAGGAACGAAAACGGAGTTGATTCGTCAGGCCGTGAATCGACGCATCCAGCCGTTTTCGATTTCCGATATCGAAGGAGATTGCCCGGGAGTCAGCCGCGATATGGTGCGTTTGGTTTTGCGCCAGTTGCGTGATGAGAAAATCATCGAAAGCACCGGCCGTGGCCGTGGTGCGAAATGGAAAAAGATATGAACCGAAGTCACAAACATTCACCGCAGAGGACGCAGGGTAACGCAGAGGAAAAGGAAAAATATTATAGATCTTACCCTGCGCACCCCTGCGTCCCCTGCGGTAAAAGGTTTTCAATATGGAACTGAATGAGATTAGTGGAACAGTAGTGAATGCCGCTATGAAGGTGCATTCAGTTCTTGGCCCCGGTCTATTGGAAAATGCATATGAAGCCTGTCTGTTGCATGAATTGAAAAAACGAGGCGTGAGTGTCCGATCTCAAGTGGTTCTCCCCGTTCAGTATGACGGTGAAGTTATCGATATTGGCTACAGGCTTGATCTGCTGGTTGAAGGCGAAGTCATTGTTGAATTAAAGGCGGTAGAAAAGGTGTTGCCGATCCATGAGGCTCAATTGCTTTCTTATTTGAGACTCAGCAACAAAAAGATTGGTCTGTTGATCAACTTTAATGTACTGCATTTGAAAGACGGTATCAAACGCATGGTCAATAAAATTTGAAGGATAAAAGCGTGAACCGCAGAGGGCGCAGGGTAACGCAGGGGAAAGGCAAGACAGGTTGTGTTTTTACCCCGCGAACCCCTGCGTCCCCTGCGGTAAAAGATTTTGACTAGTTTCATGATGTATAAGCTGTATGTGCTGCAAAGAACTGAGGCAAGGCAGAAGGAAGGACAATAAAGATTATGTTTTACTCTGCGCACCCCTGCGTCCTCTGCGGTAAAAGATTTTGACTGGCCTGGTTGTATGCATGCCAAGAGAAAACAACAAGCATTACCGCAGAGGGCACAGGGTAACGCAGGGGAAAGGCAAGGCAGAAAGAAGGACAAAAAAGATTATGCTTTACCCCGCGAACCCCTGCGTCCCCTGCGGTAAAAAAGATTTTGACTGTTCTGGTTTTTACTACAAACCCTGCGGTAAAAAGTTTATAAAGGATTTACGAATATGCTGACAACATCGTTGCGTTCAAAGATTGATTCGCTCTGGGATAAATTCTGGTCTGGTGGCATTGCCAATCCGCTCACGGTGATGGAGCAGATCTCCTATCTGCTGTTCATGCGCCGGCTTGATGCCATGGATACCAAGCGCAAGGAAGATGCCGAGTGGTTGGACAGGGATTATGATTCCCTGTTTGAAGGGCGGGAGGAGTGTCGCTGGAGTTATTTCCGCCATATGCCTGCTGATGAGATGCTGGCGCATGTACGTGATATCGTATTTCCGTTTATCAAAACTATCCAGAATGGCGGTTCTCTAGGTGGAGGGGGGAATTACTCACGCCACATGCAGGATGCGGTGTTTATTATTCCCAAGGCATCGCTGCTGGTGGAGGCCACCGGCATCATTGATGCGATTTATGAGGAGATTGAACGCGATCAGCAGGGCGGTCAGTCCTTTCAGGATACCCAGGGCGATTTGTATGAATACCTACTCTCGGAAATCGCTAGTGCAGGCAAGAACGGCCAGTTCCGTACACCGCGCCATATCATCCAGATGATGTGCTCTCTGGTGCATCCTAAACTCGGAGAATCAATATGTGATCCGGCCTGCGGCACGGGCGGTTTCCTGCTCGGTGCGTATCAACACATTCTCACCCAGCATACCAGCAAGGAGCTGCTTAAGCCCGATGAGCACGGCATGATGATGGGATTGGTGGGCGATAAACTGACCGATGAACGGCAGTGGCAGGTGTTGAGAGAGTCTACCTTCAACGGCTACGATTTCGACAGCACCATGGTGCGTATCGGCTTGATGAATCTGATGCTGCACGGTATCGACAAGCCGAACCTTGATTACAAGGACACGCTTTCCAAACGCTATGATGAAAAGGATTGTTTCGATGTCGTGCTCGCCAACCCACCATTCAAGGGCAGCATCGATAAGGGCGATATCAACGAGGAGTTAAGCCTCAACACCACCAAAACCGAACTGTTGTTCGTCAACCGCATTATCAATCTGCTCAGAATCGGTGGTCGGGCCGGTGTGATTGTGCCGGATGGTGTGCTGTTCGGATCATCCAAAGCGCATCAGGCGCTGCGCA
>CAYOTF010000244.1:0-2821 GCA_964406805.1 uncultured Zetaproteobacteria bacterium
TCATAAATGCAGGCTAATTGAGCTTGGCCTGCCTGAATCAGAGCCAGCGAGATAGCAAAACCTGGAAATGATGCAATGAAATTAGTGGTGCCATCGAGGGGATCCAGACACCAATAGCTGTTGTTGTCTAGGCATTGCAGTTGTTCGGCTTCGTTCATTTCTTCGCCGAGAAATGCGATACTGCCATCGAGTTTGAACAGCTCGGATTCAATGAAACGCTGACAGGCTAGGTCGGTTTCAGTTACAAATGAGCCGTCCGCTTTTTTGCAGCTCTGAATCGAGCGCTGAAAAGCGGGTAGAATAATTTCCTGGCCGGCCTGCTGAAGGATTGATGCCAGTGATTGAAGGGTAATGTTGGCTTGTTTGATATCAGTTCGTTTGATGGCAGCGCGTTTGATATCAGTACGTTGATCGGAGTTTGAATGATGGGGGGCTTTGTTCATGATGGTGAAATGATAACGGACTTCGATGATGGCGTATAACGTTTACATCAATCGTATAGATTGGTGGTGTCATCGCCAACATTAGTCGTTATCATGGCGCAACACTTTTGAGAGAGGTATTACAATGGCTTTAACAGGTAAAATGGTAATTGGTCAGTCGGGTGGGCCAACATCGGTGATCAATCAATCCTTGGTCGGGGCGATTCTGGCAGCAAGGAAGCAGGCCAGTATTACTGGGATTCTGGGAGCCAAACATGGCCTCGCCGGTATTATGGGCGAAGATTTCATCGATTTGACCACGCAGAGCGAGGCAGAGTTGGAAGTTCTGGCCAATACACCGGCGGCAGGTTTGGGCTCGGTGCGTTTGAAACCCGGCAAAGCGGAATGCGAGCGTGTGTTTGAAGTGTTTAAAAAGAACGATGTGCGTTTTTTCTTTTATATTGGTGGTAATGACTCGGCGGAAACTGCGCATATTATTGCTGAAATGGCCAAGGCAGAGCATTATGACTTTTGTACCATCCATATTCCGAAAACTATTGATAATGATCTGAAAGTTACCGATCACTGTCCGGGTTTTGCATCGGCAGCGCGTTTTGTGGCCTTGGCATTTATGGGTGATGATCGTGATAATGCGGCATTATCGGGTATTAAAATTAACGTCGTGATGGGGCGTGATGCAGGATTTTTGACAGCGGCTTCAGCTTTGGCACGCCAGTCCGATGGTGACGGTCCGCATTTGATTTATGTGCCGGAACGTACCTTCGATGTGGCTCAGTTTCAGGCCGATGTGAAAGCTGTGATGGCGAAATATGGCCGCTGTGTGGTGGCAGTGTCGGAAGGCATTACCAATGCTGATGGTCAGCCCGTGATGACCACAGGCGAGCGTGATTCGCATGGTAATCTGCAACTTTCCGGTTCCGGTGCGTTGGGTGATTTTCTCTCAGGCAAGGTCAAAGAAGCCTATGGTGATGAAGTTGTGCGTGTGCGTGCGGACACCTTCGGTTATTTGCAGCGTAGTTTCCCATCGGTTGTGTCAGCCATTGATGCGCAGGAAGCGCGTATGGTGGGGGAGCATGGTGTCAATCATGCGGTTGCAACAGCGGAGCCGGGTTCGGTGGCAATTCGTCGCATTTCAAGCGCACCGTATGCAAGTGAGTGTTTTGTTACACCATTATCAACCGTGGCACGAGAAGCAACTGAAATGAAATCGGAATATATCAATGATGCGGGCAATGATGTGACCCAGGCATGGCTGGATTATGTTTCGCCATTGGTGGGTGATTTGCCGAAGATGGGTAAGCTATTCTGATTGAGTGCGAATAGGCTGCGAGCTACTGTTCTTTATACAAACAGGGTTGCCATGGGCAGCCCTGTTTTGTTTTGAAATAGCTGCTTTTGTTGATGTGTTGATGCGGCTTGGAGCTTGCCTTGGATGGATTGACTTGGTGGGGAGCTTTGGCCAGTCTGCGCGCGGCTAAATCAAGCTTTTAAATGTGTATCCAGAGGGTGTGCCAATGACTATCAAGCAGACAAAAAAAACCAAACCCAAATATGACCTGACCGATGTGCCACCAGTAGGGCCTACCAGCCATGATCTGGTCAATGGTATTCAGCGTCATTATTTACGTACGCTGGGGCAGCATAAAGCCAGTCAATCCAGCCATTATAAATATCAGGCTTTGTCATTCACCATTCGTGATCGTTTGATGGAGTGTTGGAGAAACACCAAAGATGCGATGCAGGATGCAAATGGTAAACGTGCTTATTATTTATCATTGGAGTTTTTGATGGGTCGCGCCTTGGGTAATGCGGTGTTAAATCTGGGGCTTGATGATGCGGCCGAGCAGGCATTGCATGATTTGGGTCTTGATTTTGAAGAAATGATTGAAGAAGAGCGCGATGCTGGCTTGGGTAATGGTGGCTTGGGTCGTTTGGCAGCTTGTTTTGTGGATAGTTGCGCTACCCTGCAGTTACCAGTGACCGGTTATGGTATTCGTTATGAATACGGCATGTTTCGTCAGCTGATACAGGATGGCCATCAAATCGAAGAGCCAGATCATTGGCTGCGTAATGGTAATATCTGGGAAATTGCGCGTCCGGAATACACTCAGTCGGTTCATTTTCGTGGCTGGACAGAGCATTATAACGATGATCAGGGCATTGCCCGCTGTCGTTGGGTGGGTTCGCAGGATGTGCTGGCGATTCCTTTTGATACGCCAATTCCCGGTTATAAAAATGGCACGGTGAACACGCTGCGGTTGTGGAAATCTGCGGCTACTGATGCATTTGATCTGGGCGAATTTAATGCTGGTGATTATGCCGGCTCTGTGGCTTCCAAGAATGAAGCCGAACATATATCGATGGTGCTGTATCCAAAT
>CAYOTF010000245.1:0-2820 GCA_964406805.1 uncultured Zetaproteobacteria bacterium
ACTTTTTTCTGCGGCATCAACAGGGTCAAAATTAATTTGAAGTTTCCCCATGGATGATTTAATCATCAATTCAACGATACTAATCGCGCTGACATAAATGATGTTTGTCGCAGTTTCCAGCATTCTTCTTTTTTTAGGGTTTATTTTATCGGGTTCGGCTATCGCCCAAAGGAAAATGTGTGTATCAATGATGATTTTCATTCAGAATCCCCATAAAACATGGCATTGATTGCTTCATCTTCTTCAAGAAAATCATCAGGCATGGAAAACTGACCTTTTAGAAGCCCTAGTGTGCGTTTGCCTTCAGGCTTGTGAATCACCAAATCAACAAGTGGTAGATTGTTTTTAGCAATCACAACTTTTTCTCCATGATAAACCATGTTGACCAACTTGGATAAATTTGCTTTGGCTTCTGAAATATTCACAATCATAGGGAACCTCCAAGGTTAAATAAGATTCATTATATCAAAGTAAACCATATAGGTCAACTATGTTGTCTTCCGTTGCCACAAACGCCATCTCGCTCAGTTCTCGGTTGGGGATGTTTAGGGTTCTCCGCATTAGTTCAAATCACAAGGAGAATATCATGAAATTAAAATTATTAACCGCCGCCATGCTGGCGATGGCAATCGCGCCGATGCAGGCGAATGCAGCAACGGCAACAGGCACAATAAATGTCACAGCAACCGTTGTTGCACCATCTGCAACTGTTACCGTAGCAGGACCGTTAGCTTTTGGTACTTTCACAACCAATTTCAATGGAGGGGGGATGAATGCAACAACAACGTTTGATGTTACTGTGACAGACCGCGTACCATATACGATTGATTTTGGAGCAGGCCTGAATACAACAGGCGTGGCTACCTTTGCAATGAAAGACGCAGGTAGTGCTAACACGTTGGAGTATGCTCTGTATAAAGATTCGACACTATCTCTTAACTATGCTGCTAATTCAGTGACACCTTCAATTCCACGTCAAGCTGGTACAGGGGTAGCTCAAACATACACGCTATATGCACGAATATTCGCCACTGGAGCTCCAGGCAATTTTTCTGATACCATTACCATTACGGTTACATATTAAGGTCATAAATTAAAATAAACTAAAGGAGAATTATATGGCTATCATAAAAAGTTGTTCGGGTACAGTAAATATCAATGATCCTAAAGATCAGTTTTGTCTCAATATAAATACAGATAAAACCTATAAGGTTAAGGTAAAAAACACAGGAAATAGAGGGCGGTTTAAGCTAATCATCAAAAAGAAGGATGAATTCAATGTTGGAGAGCCTTCTGTAAAGTCAAGGTGGCGAATAATAGAAAAACATAAGGTTTTACCTGATACCACAAGTTCAGGAGAATTCACCCTTTTACCATCAGACTTGGGAGCTACAAATCTAGAGTCAGGTGAGCGAATAAGAAACGCATCTTCAACAGTAAAAATAACGATTAAGTGGATTAAAACAGCATATAAAGCTCATTATGAATTCACACTTTGTGATTAAGCTTTTGAAAGTAAATATCAAATCTTCCCAAGACTCCACATACCCTCGCTTTTGCGTGTGTATGCGGGGTTTAAGGAGTCAGTATTGTTGCAATTAAAGATAAACAAAAAGCTTTGCATGATAGTGGCTCTTTGCGCGGCTATGCCTGCATTAAGCCATGCGGAAACGATAAAGCAGACCTTTCAGGTGAGTGCTTTTACGGTGTCTAATCAGCGTATTGAGATGGATAGTGATGATGAACATAGCCAAGTTCGAATGCCCCATGGCGTGCTTTATCAGGTAAGTGTGGATCAGGGTGATATTGAATACTCAAAAGATGGTTTTTCTGTGCGTTTGGATGACTCAAGGCATGAAGTAACTGTGTTAACGATTGTGTATTAACCTGCCGCAATCCGCTGATATATCTGCTGCGTCGCTTGAGATGGTCTGATACCAAAGCCTTGCAATACCAATGCAGACCACTGCTGATAATGGCAGATGGCATCCACCTGATACCCTGCTTGATGCAAGACCTCTATCCGTTGACATAACAACCGCTCCGAATATGGATCAATATGCAATCCGACATCCAATAATTCGGTGATGTGATGAAGGCTAATATCTGCATCGTTTCGCCAATATGTGGCAGTTTCATCAATCCAGTTACAAAGTCGCACATGCCAAGCTTGGCGTTGATGGTAGACAAGTTCACCCTCGCCTTGAAGAAAGGCTCCTTGAATCATACCTATAATCTCTTGTTCAAGCTGGTAGGCTCGTTGATGGGCTTGATTGCGGCGAAATTTTTTACTTTGTTGCATCGCATGATTCACAACACAGCTCTCTATATCGCAATCATCATGATTGAGGCATACTTTCCCATGGTGCAATGGAATGACCTGATTTGCTTTGAAATTTACGCCAAGATGTTTTTGCAAGAGTTGACGCAAACGGCGTAGCGTGAATTCAAAATTTTGGTGTGCTTTATCCGCTTCATGATCTGGCCATAACCAATCACAGATTGTATGCCCTGAAATTTGTTGCCCACCTGATGCAACAAGCAGCAAAAGAAGTTGATACACCTTCGGGCTGTTCCATCTATGGACAGCAATGCACTCCCCATGAATGCGTACAGATAGTTCGCCAAAACAAGTGATGTGTATGGGTTTGATGATGTGCATGGTTTCCCCCTTCTTCAATTCAGGGCGAAAGGCTAAGGGGATCAATGATTCCCACCATACCGCGAAAACGGTAGCATGAATATGCTATATGGCATGAAAAACGGGCGCATTTGAAGTATTTTTCACTCAAGAATACGTTTATCGTCATGTCAAAATAT
>CAYOTF010000246.1:0-2817 GCA_964406805.1 uncultured Zetaproteobacteria bacterium
GTCTCAATTTACAATGAAACAACTGCTTGAAGCAGGTGTACACTTTGGTCTCCAGACCCGCCGCGGGAACCCAAAAATGGCTCCTTACATTTTTGGCAAACGTAACGGCATCCACATTATCGATCTGCAGAAAACCTTGCGCATGGCCAATGAATCCTATTCATTCATGCAGGAACTCGCAGCAGCCGGTGGCCGTGTATTGTATGTCGGCACCAAACGTCAGGCTCGCGATGCAGTCAAAGAAGAATCATCTCGTGCAGGCCACTACTATGTAAACCACCGCTGGTTGGGCGGCATGCTGACCAACTTCACCACCGTACAGCAATCTGTACGTAAAATGAAAGATTTACAGCGCCAGAAAGAAGAAGGCGTATTTGATTTGCTAACCAAAAAAGAAGCGCTCGGTCTGCAGCGTCAGCTCGATAAGCTCGAACGCTCACTTGGCGGCATCAAGGAAATGAACGAATTACCTGATTGCCTGTTTGTTGTTGATGTACGTAAAGAAGAACTGGCTGTTAAAGAAGCCCAGAAACTGGGCATACCAGTGGTTGCTGTAGTCGATACCAACTGCGACCCGTCCGGCATTGATTATATCATACCGGGTAATGACGATGCGATTCGTGCCGTACGTTTATTCTGCAGCAAGGTTGCTGATGCACTGCTCGAAGGCGCTGAAGCATGGCAGTTGGAAAATGCAGAAGATGGTGATGACGTTGTTGAAGCTATGGCTGTCGACATTGAACAAGCGCCTGCTGCATAAAGCATCATTAATACACAAGATTACGGAGAATAAAATGGCTATTACTGCTGCAGATGTAAAAAAACTGCGTGAACTAAGTGGCGCTGGCATGATGGATTGCAAAAAGGCATTGACTGAAAGCGATGGTAACATCGATGGTGCAGTCGATTTCTTGCGCAAGAAAGGGCTTGCCGCCGCCTCAAAAAAAGCTGGCCGCATTGCCGCCGAAGGTATCGTGGTATCGATATCCGAAGGCAATATCGGCGTGGTTCTGGAAGTCAATTCTGAAACGGACTTCGTGAGTAAAAACGACCAGTTTGTAGGCTTTGTCAATGCTATCGCAGCATTGATCATCAAACAAAACCCTGCTGATGTCGATGCGTTGAAAGCCCTGGATTTTGATGGTGAGCACAATGTTGAGCAAGCGCTATCGCAGCTAATTTCCACCATTGGTGAAAACATGAGCATTCGTCGTTTCGCACGCACAGAAGTTGCTGGCACTATCGGTTCTTACGTCCATGCGGGCGGCAAGATCGGCGTACTGATCGGTATTGAAGGCGACACAGAAGCCGAACTGGCACGCGGAGTGGCCATGCATGTGGCGGCTGCAAACCCTAAATTCATCGCTCGTGATGATGTCGATGCCGCATCGGTTGAACGTGAACGTGCTGTGCTTTCGGAGCGTGCAATTGCCAGCGGCAAACCGGCAGCGATTGTCGATAAAATCGTCAGTGGGCAGCTGAACAAATTCTATTCTGAAATTTGCCTGCTGGAGCAGGATTTTGTCATGGACAGCGACAAGAAAGTTGGCAAGGCTTTGGGTAATGCAAAACTCGTATCCATGGCACGTTTCCAGCTCGGTGAAGGCATTGAGAAAAAAGAAGAAGACTTTGCAGCTGAAGTTGCTGCTCAAGTTCAAGGCGGATAAACATTTATGACTGAGGCTTCTGGAGATCGTTCAGCGCATCGCCCGTACAAGCGGGTGATGCTGAAGCTTTCCGGTGAAGTATTGATGGGCGACACTGCATTCGGTGTTGATGTCGAAACCATCAATCGCTTGGCTGGCGAACTCATCGAAGTTCAGAACTCAGGTGTTGAACTGGCCATCGTCATTGGCGGTGGTAATATTTTTCGCGGCATGAGTGGTACTGCTTCCGGCATGGATCGTGCCAGCGCGGATTACATGGGCATGCTGGCAACAGTCATGAATGCCATCGCCTTGCAAGATGCCATTGAATCACAAGGCGCCACGGTTCGGGTTATTTCAGCCCTGCCGATCAAAGAGGTCGCAGAGCCTTATATCCGTCGTCGTGCGGTACGGCATTTGGAAAAAGGGCGGATTTTAATCTTTGCCGCAGGCACCGGTAACCCCTATTTCACCACCGACACTGCAGCCAGCCTGCGTGCCATGGAGATCCAGGCCGATGCTGTGCTCAAGGGAACCAAAGTCGATGGCGTATATACCGCTGACCCCGCCACAAATCCGGATGCCACAAAATATACCACACTCACATTCACCGAAGCCCTAACCAAGCGCCTCGGTGTTATGGATGCAACTGCGATGTCCTTATGCCGTGACAATCAAATGCCATTGGTCATCTTTGATGTCACACAACCCGGGCAAATGCTGCGCGCAATCGCAGGTGAACCCATTGGCACATTGGTGCAGGAGAGTTAAATGTTTAGCGACACTCAAAGCAAAATGAAAAAATCGATTAACGCACTCAAATCAGAGCTGGCCAGTATTCGTACTGGCCGTGCCAATTCAGCCCTGCTCGATCATGTGCGGGTAAACTATTACGGCTCCGATGTGCCGGTATCCCAAATTGGTAACATCTCCGTGCCTGAACCGCGCATGCTGATGATCACGCCATGGGAAAAAACTATCCTCGGTGATCTGGAAAAGGCCATTCTGAAATCAGATCTGGGTTTGAATCCATCCAATGACGGCGAAGTCATTCGCATCATCTTGCCTGAATTGACCGAAGACCGCCGCAAGGATCTAGTTAAACAAGTTAAAGCCGCAGGTGAAAAAACCAAGGTTTCACTGCGTAACGTACGCCGCGAGGCCAACGATC
>CAYOTF010000247.1:0-2812 GCA_964406805.1 uncultured Zetaproteobacteria bacterium
TCTATTCGCCCAACGTCGACAGCATCGAAGTCGTCCGCAAGGGCGCAGTGCGTCGTGCGAAGCTCTATTATCTGCGTGGTCGTACCGGCAAGTCGGCACGTATCGCCGAGCGCCGCGACACCCGTCCGGCCAAGGGCGGCGCTGCCGAGTAATCGGACGGCTGGCCGTGAGGCTAACAGGAGGGCGCGGGGGCTTTGGTCCCCGTGCCCTTTTTGTTTGTGCCAGAGCGGCTTGCTATGAACCGATGGTAAAACGCACGGGTACGGCGGGTGCGAACAGCATCGGCAAGGGGGCACCGGCTTGTACCACAATTTGGTCGAGCGGGACGGCATCCGGCGGGGCATCTGCGGCAAAAACCTGGATCAGCCGACGCCCCGAGGTCGGCAGCAGCTCTTTCGGGATTGCGAGTGGCGTGCCACCCATTTCATCCAGCCATTGGGGGCGGCCATAGCGATACGCTCTGGCCGGATGGACCACCTGCAGGTCAACCGCACCAGCATAGCGCCCGAGAATGAGCGGGTTGTTGCCTTCCAAGAAGACGCTCGGTCGGTTCCCGATGCGCGCTGAGGCAGCGGCGTATGCAGTGCGTTCGCGAGGCGACAGATCGGTTAAGGTCGTCTGGTCAATGGTAAGGGGATCGATGCCGGTCAGCCGTTTCAGGCGGCTCGCCATCCAGTCGATCTTGCCGCTATGGGACTGAAGCGGGGCTTCCGCGACGTGACTATATCCCACGTAAACCAGCGTTTTCGCGGTCGGTTGAGCCGCAAGCACCGCTGCCAAATTCTCGGCTTGCGCTTTCTCTCGCGGAGCAATGCCACCCTCTTTCGGGCGCTGTTTGCTGGTTTCTTCATAGCCCACGGGGCGATACCCTAACGCCAAAGCCTCGCGCACAAAGCCCGCAAATACCGGGTCTCGCGTGTAATAACCGGTGCTGATCCGGACAAAACCGTCCTGCCTGAGTTTGTCGATCATCGAGGCGTGGCCGGGTTCAGCAGGCTCGCTATCAAACGTCTCTGCGGCCAGGGTCGAGTACCCAAGGGGTTTTAACGCACGTGCCACTTGCAAAGCAAAGGCACGGTCGCGCGGGCTATCATGGGCTTCATTCAAGATAACGATGCTGGTGTCGCGCGCGCGCCGGACGATCTCTTCAATCGCATCGTGTGGAGTGGCCGCCGCCACGCGCGTCGCCCAACTGGGGTCGGGGGGCGAGCCAGGCTCTGCACGGGCCAGCACGGCTGGGTCGAGTTCATTGGTGAGCATTGGGCTGATCTGTTCCCACATCTGGAAGGCGAAGTCGTCACGGACTTTGCCGTCAGGGCCGAAGGCTGCGGCGGCCAAGGCGTCACTGGCCTCGAGGTAGCGCCCCTTAGCCAAAGCGGTATCTGCCACATCGGCAGCGGGCGATTGCGGTGGACTCTGCGCGCCGAGGAGCAATGGGGACAAGGCTATAAAAACGAACCGCTTTCCTACCATTATCCGCTCCCAACCTCGGCGATCGAGACTGACGATGTTGCGAGACCAGTCAAGAGAGTGCGCGAATATCGTGGCGGCAAGGCTCAACCGAAGCCATAAATCTTCACGGTGTCGGGTAGGGGCAAAGCCGCCGCATCGGGGTGGTCCAGATGTGCCACGATCGTTTCCAGGATTGAAGCAATCATCGCGCCATCAGGGTGATGGTCGGCCCCCTGGATCACCACGCTGAAACCAGTGCGTTTGGCGGCGTGTGCGGCCTTGTGGAGTTCTTGCCCCATCGCAGCTGGGATGGTCTGATCGGCGAGGCCGTGGATCAGGAAATAGGGCTCGTCCAGCGTCGGCACCGTGGCAAGATTGTCGTAGCGGTCGCTGACGAACGCGCGCCCGATCTTCGGTACCATCGCGGTCAGGCTGGTGAAGCCGGCAATCGTCACCAGCGCATCCAGCTTCTGCCCTGACGCCAGCCCGAAGGCCACGCCGCCGCCAAGGCTGTGGCCAACGACGATCAGCCGCCTGCCCCCTGCCCGCCGCCGTGCCTCGGCATAAAAGGCGTCGGCATCGCGCGCGAGCCCGGGCTCGTCGGCGCGACCTGGGTTGCCCGAATAGCCGCGATATTCCGCCGCTACGACGCCATAGCCCTTGGCGATGGCGGGCACGAACCAGTCGAGCGTGCTCATCGCGCTGGAGCCATTGCCGTGGAACACCAGCAGCGTCGGTTTGCCCGGCGCGGCGGCGACCGCAGCTCCGGTGATCGACAGCGCGTCGCTAGTTTGGACCGTGACGCGCTCGGCCCCTGCAGGGAGGACTGCGGTCGCGATTGGTGCGGTTGGCGCGGGATAAATACGGTCGTGGATCGACTGGCTCAGCACCGGGGTTGCCCCGGCAAGAAGCAGGACCGTTAAAACAAGTGCCGCGAAGGCCTTTTGCGCCGACCCGATCCGCCACATTCGCTACCCCCCCCGCATCCGTTCTCGACCTACGTGTCATGTTTGCACGATACACCGCGATTCGCTATGGTCGGCTGCCGACTATTCCGGGGGGAAATATGTCCGACGTCACCATGACCACCGCCGCCGAACCCGATGGCGCGCCGCGCATCGCGGTGCTCGATATTCTGCGCGGGGTGGCGATCCTCGGCATCCTGTTCATGAACATCAACGACATGGGGCAGTCGATTTACGCGTCGTTCGACGATATCCGGCATCTCGGCTGGTCGCAGACCGACCGGATCGCCTGGTGGCTGCGCGAAGTGTTCGCCAATGGCACCGCCCGCTGCATGCTGGAAATGCTGTTCGGCGCGGGGATGGTGATCCTGACCGATCGCGTGGCCGACAAGGCC
>CAYOTF010000248.1:0-2800 GCA_964406805.1 uncultured Zetaproteobacteria bacterium
AATCACGCTGGCAGCGCTCGGCGCGAGCCTATACACAAGGTGTCAATCAGTTGCTTCCTGATGCTGTAGTGGTGATGGGCGTATGTGCTGTTGACGATGACTTTCATGCTAGATTCTCATGCATGGAAAGACGTTATTGTTATAAGATATGGACTCGTTCAACACCCTCTGTTCTGTCTGCATGGAGGCACTGGTGGATGCCGCGAACACTGGATATAAAGACCATGCAACAAGCTGCTGATTATATGCTGGGGGAACATGATTTTGGCGCATTTCAGGCGACAGGTTGTCAGTCGCATAGTGCTGTTCGTGAGATTCGTCATTTAACTGTGAGGCAGCAGGGCTGGGAAGTTCGTATTGATATTCATGCCGATGGTTTTTTATATCACATGGTACGTAATATTGTAGGAAACCTTGTGCAAGTTGGCATGGGCAAATGGCAAGCTGATTATATACCAGAGCTTATGCAGCAGAAGAATCGTGCTATTGCAGCCGCCACAGCACCAGCCCAAGGGCTTTATTTTTCAGATGCTGTCTACCCCGCATTTTCTGCAAGAGACTTGATTGGTAAAGAAAGTAATAATGCTATTGAAGCTTTATAATTTGTGATGCTAGTTTTTTGTAGGAAGTGGGCTTGCTAAGTATATTGATTTGAAGACCCTGACACTGCTGAAGCTTTTCTGCATCGCCATAGCCAGTCACCATGAGAATGGGTAGGTGGCTGTTGTGTTTGCGAATAAACGTGCTTAAATCTAGACCATCCATGCCACCCATCTGAAAGTCGGTTACCATTAAATCAAATGCGTCGATTTTATTTTTCATGGATGACTCATAAACCTCTAAAGCACTTTCAGCGCTTTCAGCCGTGGTAACTTGATGCCCCATGCGCTCCAGTAAACCTTGGTGTATGCGCAATACGACAGGGCTGTCATCAACGAGGAGAATATGCCACGGCAGCATGCTTT
Organism: uncultured Zetaproteobacteria bacterium; assembly: GCA_964406805.1. Classification (GTDB taxonomy): domain Bacteria; phylum Pseudomonadota; class Zetaproteobacteria; order Mariprofundales; family Mariprofundaceae; genus Mariprofundus. Next base: position 966 of record CAYOTF010000248.1, read on the forward strand.
TAGCATGTTTGTTGGGCGCTTTGTTTGTTGTGTATGGCTCATCTTTAGACCCTTCACTCAAGCGGGCTTGGTTGTTGCTGGGGGGGATGGTGATGCTAATTTGGGTGCCTTTTCCTAAAGTGGATTGAATATCCAATTCTCCGCCATTATTATGAATAATGCGCTGTACCATTGCTAGCCCCAGACCTGTGCCGCCTTCTTTTGAACGTGATGTCCAAAAAGGCTTGGTAATTTCATGTATGTCTTCGGGAGCAATACCTTTACCTTCATCTTGAATATAAATATTGAGTGCAGGCAAATGTTTGTTGGCTAATGTGTGATGAAAATCTGCACGTAGTTGTATATCAATACGACCTGGGTTATGCATAGACTCGGTGGAATTCTTAATCAAATTCATTAAAATCTGTTCTAATTGTGTTAGATTGATATGCGCTGATGGTAGGTGCTCTTCAATATCAAGCTGTAGTTGAATATGTGCGGGTAATTGAATACGTAAAAGATTAATCATGCTGGTTAAAGATTGATATATGGCTTGGTTATCTGTTGGGTTGGTATCTTCGACTGGCATATTTTGTGATAAAATATTTGAAACCATGTCAGAGCCGCGCTCACCTGCGGCAATAATTAGCCCCAACTGATCGCTAATACTTTGATCTTTAATCGTGAATTGCATGACTTCAGCAGAGCCGATAATACTGGTGAGAATGTTACGAAAATCATGGGCAATACCAGCAATCAGGGTGCTTATATGACCTTCATGCATATTCTTTCCCATGGCAGAATGCATGGCTTCACTTTGAGTAATGTCGACAAGAAAGCAGATGCCCACTGTTTTTTCTTGCAAATGTAAGCTGCTGGTTTGCCCCATAAGTTGCAGCTTTTGATGACTGGCATTACGAGCACGAATATAAAATTGTGAAGGATTGTTACGAACATCAAGCAAACTATTTTGGCAGGCTTTAATAACCTCGTTGCCATCTTCCATAAGTGCAATGATATCAACCTGTTCACCAATAAGTGTGGTTAGATCATCACGGTAAATATGCTGCATTGCTGTGTTTGCATACATAATGCGAGGAACGCCGCTAGCATTTTTTTGAAAGGTAAAAATAGGTACTGGACTGCGATCAAGTATGCCAAAAGACATATTTTGAGCTTGTTTTTTTGCGTTGAATGATGCTTTGGCGTGTTTGCTTATAACATAAATATAATAGGGGAGAAGTAGCAGGGATAATACTTGTAGCAATAAAAGAGATATATCGAGAGATAGCTGAGGATTTAAATAGGTGAAGGTGCAGGTAAAGAGGTAAGAAAGTAATGCTAGCGCTTGAGAATAGAGCAGCATGGGATTACCGAAGCGCACACCATTGCTCATAATCATAACAAAATAAAATAGAAAAATACCGCTGTTTTGCCCGCTATCGAGGATGATTCCAATGGCAATCAATAAGGCATCTAACACGGGGGAGATAAGGAGTCGTATGCTTGATAGTGGACGGCGTGGAATGTCGATGAGTGTGTAGAGTTGCCACAGGATATAAATACTTACTGCACTCAGGCATAGCATTTGATACTCAGTAAATAAGCTGCCATGTAACCATATATATGCTGCAGCAAAAATAATGAGTACCAAGCGCGTCCAAGTTTGTTGGAACTGGTTGGGAATCAGGCCTTGGCTATGTGCGGGAGCCGCGTGAACCATCCAATGATGTAAAATATGTTGTTTCAGTACCTTCTCCCTGAGTAAATATATCCCTTTTTTTACCTTAGGGAAACTCTGAACAAGTCATAAACTCGCACCTTGCGTCCAGAACACCCAAACTCTGCGTTGTGAG
>CAYOTF010000249.1:0-2792 GCA_964406805.1 uncultured Zetaproteobacteria bacterium
TTGATTTGCGTAATAATCCAGGCGGACTATTGGATCAAGCCGTAGAAATCAGTGATATGTTTTTAAATAAAGGCGGTATTGTGAGTACCAAGTCACGTGTTGGTCGCAGTATGAGTTTCGATGCCAAGTCTGGCGATGTTTTGGATGGCACGGCATTGGTTGTATTGATTAATAATGGTTCTGCCTCTGCCTCTGAAATTGTTGCTGGAGCGCTACAGGATAATAAACGTGCTGTATTGATGGGTACCAAGAGTTTTGGTAAAGGTTCTGTGCAGCGTATTATTCCATTGCCAGATGGCACAGCATTCAAGTTGACAACATCGTTGTATTATACCCCAAGCGGTCGTTCGATTCAGGCGACAGGCATTGATCCAGATATTGAAGTGCCTTGGGTAGCGATCAAAAAGGTAACGCCAGAAAAAGAAAAATTACGTATTTCAGAGCGAGATTTGAAAGGGCACTTGGCGAATGGCAATGGCAAAAAAGAAAGCAAGAAGAAAGAGATAAAAAATAGTGTTTCCAAGAAAATGCAGGAACGTCTGGGTAAAGATGTGCAATTGCAACGTGCTTTGGATGTGTTGAAGGCGATGTATGTAGTACAGGGACGTAGTTAAACGCTAACTATCCATGAAAAAGCCTAGGCGTAAAACACGAAAAAAACATCTTCCTCGTTGGCTTCTGCCTGCATTGTTCGGGGTGTTGGCAGTGCTGGTCGCAGTATTGGTTTGGCCAAATAATTCGCAGTATGATGTGAAGCATATTGCATCCGACATGCCTGTATATGAAGATATTCAGGTAGCCCCGCCTCATGTGGATGTGGTTGAACCCAAACTGATAGCCCCTAAGGGCGTTGATAAAAAAATATATCAATATGATGTATTAAAGCAGCATGGCATGGCTTTGATCATTGATGATGTGGGTTATAACTTACCAGCATTGAAGCGGATTCTTGCTTTGCATCTCCCAATAGCCATTTCGATTATTCCTGATGCACCGCATGCCAGAGAAGCTGCGGAAATGGCGCATCAGGCGGGTGCGATTGTAATGCTTCATATGCCGATGGAGCCTGCGAACCCCCATTATCGTGAGCGCATGGATGATTCATTTTTACGTGGCGATATGTCTGAAGCTATGGTGCAAAAAATGTTGCAACATGGTTTGGAAAAGGTGCCTTATGTGCAAGGATTGAATAATCATATGGGTTCTTTTTTAACCAGTATGCCTGAACCAATGGCTTGGGTGATGAAGTTTTGCCGAGATAATCAATTGTTTTTTGTTGATTCAAAAACATCGGCCAAATCAGTGGCTGCGGATGTTGCTGCGAGTTACGGGCTAACTTGGGGAGCGCGACGTGTCTTCTTGGATCATTCTGTAAAAGAAGCGGATATAAAAAAGGCTTGGTTATCTGCGGAGGGATGTGCAAAACGGCAAGGCGGTTGTATTGTCATCGCTCACCCACACCCTGAAACATTGGATTTTTTAGAGGGAAAAATCACGCATATAAAACCTGAAACGATGCGTGCTGTGGTTGATTTACTGCATGTTCCGCAAGGCTAAGAACCCCCTAAAGTGGATGTGTGATGGTTGAATATGGGTGTTTGCTCTATATTACGCATTAAATATGGATTATTGGTGTGTTTTTGCATACAGGGAGAATTCATGAAAGTTCTGAGTAAAGTGTTTTCTATGCTAATACTTTCGTTCGTTTGTTCTTGGCAGGCGCAGGCTGAAAGTGCGAATAATCAAGCCAAAGAGGCTTTGAGCCTTGGGCGAGTGGCTGTTGCTGCGGACTTATTAAACAAACAAGTACAAGCAGAACCTGATGATTATCAGGCTTGGTTTTTATTGGGCGTTGCTCAGGCACGCGGGCAACATTTTCATCAGGCGATTGAGGCATTTCGTAGGGTGATTGAACTGCGTGATGATTTGGCAGAACCGCACAATAATTTGGCTGTCATTTATAATGAACTGGGTGATGTTAAAGCTGCTGTTCATGAGTTGGAACAATCATTGCAAAAGCAGCCAGGTTATGCCATTGCTGAAGAAAACATTGCTGATTTGTATATTAAGCTGGCGTTGCAATACTATAAAAAAGCCCTCGTAAAAAATGATAATCCAGCACTAACACAGCGTTATGCGCGCTTGCTGCAAGTTCGTGATAGCCGTGTCAAAGCAAGTGCGCCGCATGCAGTCGTGCAAGCAAATGTTGTCAAGAAAATACCAGAAACGACTGTAGAGAATACAGAGCATCAGATATTGGCTGAAAAAGTTGTAGCTGTGAATGCTGTAGTCACAAAAGAATCGCATAAAGCTGTGTCCAAAGCTGCTGTTAGCCCGTTGCCTGAACAGGTAGGGAAACAAAAGCCTGATAATCAAAACACTGTTGTGGATGCGCATAAACCAAATGAAGAGAAAGAAATTTTAGCAGGTTTGGAAGCTTGGCGAGTGGCTTGGCAAGGGCAAGACTTGGAAGCCTACTTTTCTACTTATGCCAGCGATTATATTCCGACAGGGCGTTATGCGTCTTTGTCAGCATGGAAAGCATATAAAAAGCGGGTGATTGGCAATAAAACTTATATTAAGGTGGACTTAAGTAATATTAAAGTTGAGCTATCGGAAGATAAAAAGGTAGCTCGGATACGTTTTAAGCAAGCATTTCGTTCCAACACTTACAATGGCGATGATGTAAAAGTTCTAAAATTGGAAAAGCGTCAACAGGGTTGGAAAATTGTGCGTGAGGCATCGCTTTCCTAGTGCGATACATGCTGTGTTTATGGGTAAGCTTGATGTTT
>CAYOTF010000250.1:0-2781 GCA_964406805.1 uncultured Zetaproteobacteria bacterium
CGGTAGCAGTGGACGCTTATGTTACTGGCCGCGCCAATATTCGGGTCTATAATGTGACACCCACTGGTTTAACGCTAGGTTCTTGGGGGGTCGGAATCACTCCGCAGGTAGCGTTGTGGGCAGCGAGTTTTAACAAGCAAACAGACCCTGCTTATCCATATGCAACACCCAAACCCGCTACGGTGGCATGCCCCAATTGTAATATTGTGGTTTATGCATTGGCACGTGCAGGAAAATCCAGAACCTTGCAGCGTGAGATTCAAGGCACAACAACGTTTGTGGCCAGTGGAGCGAGCGCGATTACCAATGTGCCTAATGTGGCTTACTGGGCTGATTTGTGTAATGGAACTACGGGCTCGACCACGCTATCAGCGGACAATCCATTTGGAGTCGTGGGTGAGCATTCACCTGTACCACCCGTAGCGGCTACAACAGGAACGCACGAGTGGATGATTGAGGCGACACAGGCTGAGTATGCTATTTACACGGATCCAGCAATACCCAAAGATAATATTCCTTCAGGTGTGGCATTTGCATCCAATACAGCGATAGGAGGCTGTAATGGTGAGTGCCCCCAGTTTGAGGTTGAATTTCCAGTAGCGAATGCAGAAAACACCAGTACGGTTGCTGTATACAATACGGATCCTTTGATTGCCTATTCAGGGCATGGCGGTGTTAGCAATATGCGCGTGGATTATGCCAGTAGAACGCGTGATATGACAGTGCCAAGGGCGCTTAATATGCCTACAGGGAAGCTTCCTTATAAGTTGGTGAGTGATAAGATGCTAGGGACACCTGGGCAGTTGGATTTCATCAATGGGTCAGGTCAGGTGTTTGATTTAGATGCCTTGCGTTGGGGAGCGGAGCAGTTTACGTGCCGCACACCTGCATCTGATGAAGGAAAATTTTGCAGCAAAGCCAGCACTCTACAGACCGCAGTGTACACTGGTCGAGCTGTTGTGCCTACGGGATCCACTGCGCCTGTGACGGGTCGATTAACTTTTTATGAATTTCAGTATAATATTGCCAATGCGATTCCAATGTTTGGTCTTGTGCGGGTGATGTACCCTTCTATCCCTAAGGGCGCTCCAGGCACATGTGCTGGCGTGACAACACAGTTGTATCAAACAGAGGATGCTGGAGAGAAAAACAATTGGAGCGCAGGCTCGACTGCGACGGACTATACGGGTTCGCCAATCAGTATTGATGCAGATGGAGATCTTGGTAACAAAGCCAAGCTGATTGTATATGGCAGTATTATGATTGATTTTTTTGCTGATGATGGTGCTGGTGCTGCTGGTGCAAATATGTTATTCGATCCTGCCAGTGGAGAGCATATTTTAACAAATCTAGAAAATGGCGAAAGCAGGGCACAGATGACAGTTCCTGAACTAATCAACCCTGCACTTCCTTTTGCTTCATCAGGTTCGATGGGCACCTTTCCAGGCATTGCTGTGGGATCCAGCTCGAACCCTGTAAACTTGGCGAGCCCCACAGCAGGCTGGTTTCCAGCTACTGAAGGTCTGGTGCCATCGGCAGCGGGCGTAGCGGCTCAGAAAGATGGGCGTATGGAGCTGATGAATCCCAATGCTTCTGGTGTCTCCAAACTTTTTGAAATCGGTGATTCGGTACGTGTGTCTGGCGGTATCGGCACCAAGACGCCAACTTACTTTGCGGCTAAGAAAACACGACTGAAGTATTATTATAAACTGGCTAAAGCTACGGCAAATCAGAATGATCCGAATCAATGGCCGATGGACTCTTTCCCTGCAAGTATGGGGGCTGACTACTGTGTTGGTTTGCAGGACTGTAAGCTTCCACCAGTGGGAACAGGCCCGAATAATGATGGTGATAAGTTCCATCTTATGTTTCCTAGTGGTTATATGCATGGCTGGAAGGTGGCACTGGCGGCACTTAATTTAAAAGCAGCGGATTGGAATGGGCTGCTTGCTGGCGGACCTGCGACTCAGACCATTAAAGATTCGACACTTCTGAATAAAGGCTCGCCGTTCAGCGTGGCGGATATTCCCTTGGATTATAGGCCTAAAACGCCAGTTGCGGCGCCAGTAGCATTTGCATCATGGGCCGATAAAATTGCTGCGTTGATTGCTGATAATGCGAATGAGCAGCGGTATTTTTATACAGAAACTGGAACAGGTGGGTATGCGCTGTTAACCTCTAAATGGGCAGATGTTCCCGCCTTTATTTATTCAGGTGGTTTTATGCAGATTCAGCATGTCAGCAATATATCAGGGGTGACTTATACGCCTGGGCCAATGGCTTGGGGGGCAGAAGATAATACAGCAGACCCTGGCACAGGTTATTTTAATGGCGCAATTATCACAGGGTTTGGTTTTGCGCGTGGTGGTGAGAACGCCACGAGTAATGGTTATGCGGTTGTCGTATTTGATCCGCAAGCAATTGATAATTCCAGTGCAAACACGTTGAACCCTGTGTTGAGGCGCTATGCTTGGGAGTTGCTGAATTAAAGCATGAATATCACCCATGATTCCAAAATCACCAATATCTGCGTTGGAAAACGTATCAATAGTGGTGATATTGCTTGCATTTTCCGCCTCGCCTAAAAGCGCCTACTTTTGGTGATCTTGGTGATTTTGAATCTCATGGGCAATTCCATCTTTCCACGCCTTGTTATGAATGAAAAATGACGGCGTTTGACTCGTGTGAGGTTATGCGAGGTGACTTAGAGAGGTGCTATAGCGATTCAGGAATTGACTTGCCGAGATCTCGTCATCCTCGCGATCAGGTGAATTGCGAAGC
>CAYOTF010000251.1:0-2747 GCA_964406805.1 uncultured Zetaproteobacteria bacterium
GGTTGTTATGTGGTGGATAATTCCAGTACATGGCGTATGGATGAAAATATTGCCTTGGTGGTTCCTGAAGTGAACCCTGAGGCATTGGAAATGGCGCGCTCCAACCATATTATTGCCAACCCGAATTGCTCGACCATTCAAATGGTGGTGGCTCTCAAACCATTGCATGATGTGGTAGCGATTGAGCGTGTGGTGGTTTCGACTTATCAGGCAGTGTCGGGAGCGGGTGGTAAGGCTGTGGATGAGCTTGCCAAGCAAACAAGCGCACTGCTGAATGGGCAAACGCCAAAGGTGGATGTTTTTCCTGCGCGTATTGCTTTTAATGTGATTCCTCATATTGATGTTTTTCTTGAAAGCGGCTATACCAAGGAAGAGCAGAAGATGATTGATGAAACACGTAAAATAATGGGCGCAGATATTGCTGTAACCGCGACAACAGTGCGTGTACCTGTTTTTTACGGGCATTCTGAATCAGTGAATATAACGTTTACTGGGAAAATGGATGCGAATAAAGCACGTGAGTTGCTTGCTGATGCTGATGGTATTTGTGTTGTGGATGATCCTAAAAGCGAAGATTATCCATTGGCATCGGAGGCTGCAGGGACTGATTTTGTGTGGGTTGGACGTATCAGAGATGATAATTCTTGCCTAAATTCCTTGCACTTATGGGTAGTTGCTGATAATGTACGTAAAGGTGCAGCTCTAAATGCTGTACAAATAGCGGAAATTTTAATTCGTTAGGTTGATCGTTAGAATGATCGTTAGATTGAATGACGGCATTGTCGTTGATTAACCGTTAGCTTGGTTCAGGGGGCACTATGAGGGACCGGATGAAGGATCGTATGAGGGGTCAAGTGCTGCATGCTGGAGTTTGGCATCGAGCTGTACTTGCCTGCTTGGGTGCTTTGTTGCTGTCTGTGTCCAGTGTTGCGCAGGCCGCGTCATTGGGTAAAATTGAAGTTGCCAGTCCCTTGGGTGAAGCACTTTATGCCGAAGTGCCGCTTAACCTCAAAGGCAACGAACTGGCTTCCAAAGTATTCATTGAAATTGCTTCTGCGGCCGATTATAAAATCTTTGAAGTTTATCGTGATCCCATTCTGAATAATATCCGTGCCGATGTGGCTAGTGATGAGCGCGGTGCACGTGTGAAGCTCACTTCGCGCATCGCCATGCAAAGCCCGTTTTTTAATCTGGTATTAAAAATTCGTTATGGTCGGGTATCGCATTTTAAGAAGTATGCTGTTTTTCTGGATTCGCCCAAATCGATTCAGCGCATTGCAGAGCAGGCTCCTGTGCCACATGTTGAGGCGGTTGTGCCGCTTGCAGCGAACAAAAACACTGCTGCAGTGAAACCAATCCGAACCGAATCAGCAGGTAAGGCATTGATTACATCGCAGGATATGCAGGCCGCGAAAGATCAACAGGCTGCGCAACAAACTCAGCCGCAGGTGTTTTCCGGTTGGGCACGCACAGAGAAATACGGACCGATTGTGCGCGGTGACAGTCTTTCTGTTGTGGCACGACGATTACGTATTGATCAGCGTTATAGCACCAGTCAGATTATGGTGGCGCTATTTGAGAAAAACAAAAAAAGCTTTAATCGGAATAATTTAAATTTGATTAAAGCCAAGTCGTTTTTAAAAATTCCTACAGCTGAAGAAGTTGAAAAGCATAACAAATCGGAAGCGTATCGCATCACACTTGAGCATAGAAAGGCATGGAAGACACAGCCGCGATATGCTGTTGAAGCAGAAGTGCAGCGGCAGCGTTATAGCCCTCGGGTGAGTGTTGGTGAACGCGCTGATGGACAGGCCGATGCCCAGAATAAGGCAGGAGGCAATACTGCGATTGCTCAGGCTGCGGTGAAGCCGGCAGCAACTCAGGACTTGTTGAAGTCGGAGCAAACAGATCAAAGCGCTGCTGCAGTTGCGAGTCTTGCGCCGGCTAATGTGCCAGTTGCTGATGCTACAGCTGCGAATAATGCTCCATCGCTTGTTTCTCCAGCACTCGAACACATGATGCAGGCACAGGCTGAAACCAATCAGTTGCTGGTCGCTTTGCAGCAAAAGAATGAACAGCTTCAACAGCAATTAATCGCCAATAAAAATAGTGTCGATGCACTCAATGAAAAAGTCGATGAGGGCGCGGCAGCGGCATCAAACGCCCGGGTTGAGAAACTGGAACTGTTATTGACGCGTTTGCAGGCTGAATTGGAAAAACGGGCGGAAAAACCTACTGCGTTTAAAGCGGAAAACCTCGATTGGGTAACCTGGTTGTTGTTGAGTTTATTGATTGTCATGCTCGGAGTGATTGCCATGTTGATGCGCAAGGAGCCTGCTCACCCGGCTTCGGCTGAACATGCGGCGGGGTTTGATGGCGAATCAGCACAGACCGTGGCCAGTGAGCCGGAATCTGTTGATGCTTATTTGGAAGAGGCGGTTGAAAAAGAAGTCGATGCGATTGAAACCGATGAGCAAGAGGTTTCTTTAGCCAAGGCCACCGGTACATTTGATGCGATGGCAGCGTTTACTGATGAACTCAGTGATACCGATACGGCGGAACTTGAGCCATTTGATGCCGATGCCAAGCAAGAGCTGGATCCGAATATTGATTATGTATCCGAAGCCGATGTGTATATTCGTTACGGCATGGATGAAGAAGCCTTGCAGCAGTTGGATATGGCGCTGCGCTTGAATCCTGAACATGCTGAAGCGCATATCAAAAAAGCTGAAGTGTTGCATGCTAAG
>CAYOTF010000252.1:0-1792 GCA_964406805.1 uncultured Zetaproteobacteria bacterium
ACTGCATTACCCAAAGCACGCCCCATTAAAAATTCCAAAGACAAATAAGAAGCACGCTTACCATCCTGCTCTTCATAAGCATCTTTGGTGTTTTTCCAACATTCCATTAAACGATCTCGAACCGTAAATGCCAATGCCTGATATTTGTAATGTGATGATTGACTCGCGGTATGTTGCCCTAATGTACGCAAATAATGGCGTTGCATCCCCTTAACTAGGTCTGCACTCGTTCTACCAACGCATGGAACATCTGTAAGCTCGTGTGTTGCTACATTTTTGTTTGTCATATTCGTTGATACCTTAAGGGAATAGCTTATAAAGCCCTATTTTTTGGTTTCGCATTCTGTCCAAATATCGTCTTTAAGTCAATTTGAGCTATTTTTGTTGCTAACATCTGAGCTCTTTTTAATGATAACGTGATAATTATTCACCTTCTACCCAGTGGTTAACAGACACTCCCTATGCCTTACAAGTAAGATTAGGCACACAGAACACCCATAGCATGAAATATCTCGAGTTTTTCGTCGACCCACCCCACATCTTCTGCAAATATGTTCTATGATACCATAGTAGAAGCTTTCATCCGTGAGTTACATGATGATATCTACGTCAAAGGGAGGTCTTTATGATCAGTCTGAAAAACATCACATTATATACACTGGGAGCTACGGCACTTGCATTTATTGCGATGCCTTCGCTAACACTGGCAGGAACCACAGCGGGAACACGCGTGGGTCTTTTGACTTGCAAAACAGTTCCAGGCTCCGCTCTAAGCTTAATTATTCACTCTACAGAAGATGTCAAATGTACATTCAAGGATAATATAGGCGAAACTGAACACTACAAAGGCGAAACTGGTGTAGGCTTGGGTTTTGATGTCTCTTTTGATCGTGAAACCACGATGGTTTATACGGTCATGGCAGCAAACATTAAAGCTGGCAACCATCAACTGGCTGGAAAATACTTTGGTGGTGGAGGTTCTGCAACTGTCGGTGCTGGTGTCGGCGCGCAAGCATTGATTGGCGGTGGTCATAAAAATATTTCGCTACAACCTGTTGCACTATCAGGAAGTACAGGTGCAGGCGTAAGTGGCGGCTTAACCTACCTGTATTTAGAAGCCAATTAAACCCTGATTCTATATTGAATCACATATACCGGCTTTTCTTGGGTGATAAAGGAGGGTCGGTATTTTTCAGCGCGCTTCAACGTTATGAATACAACCAACTATTACGGTACATCACCGTATAAAATGATAAGCTTCTAAAACAAGTTTCAACAGCAAACGTCTAGTAACATAAGATGAGTAACTCAAACATATCACTGGATAAATCATAGAACAGGCTTCCATATGCCTCATAGATAGTTATCCTGCCCCGCGATGCCTGCACTTGAATTTGAAATTATTGCTAAAGATGCCACTACTCATGCACGCCGTGGACGTATAACCCTGCCCCATGGTGTGGTCGAAACGCCTGTGTTTATGCCTGTTGGCACACAAGCCACGGTAAAAAGTCTAACACCTGCTGATTTAACCGATGATATTCAAGCCAGCATTATTTTAGGCAACACCTATCATCTGATGCTTCGTCCAGGCGCAGATATTATCGAGAAAATGGGCGGGCTACATAAGTTTATGGCATGGGACCACCCCATTTTAACCGATTCCGGTGGTTTTCAAGTATGGTCTTTGGGTGATTTGCGCAAAATTGAGGCGGACGGTGTGCGATTCCAATCACATATTGATGGTTCACGCTGGTTTCTCGGTCCCAAAGAAAGCATGGATATTCAACGT
>CAYOTF010000252.1:1802-2683 GCA_964406805.1 uncultured Zetaproteobacteria bacterium
AGGCTCAGATATTGTTATGGCATTTGATGAATGCACCCCTTACCCCGCCACCTATGAAGAAGCACGCTGCTCCATGGAAATGTCCATGCGCTGGGCTGCGGACTGTCGCGAACATCTGCCCGTGAATGATACACAAGCCCTATTCGGCATCGTGCAAGGTGGTATGTATGGTGATTTACGCCGTGAAAGCTTGCATGCCATTGCCAACTTGGATTTTGAGGGCATTGCCATTGGCGGGCTTTCTGTTGGTGAACCCAAAGAAGAGATGCTTGCCACTTTGGATGCACTTGCTAACCACCTTCCTGCCGATAAACCTCACTATGTGATGGGAGTTGGTACCCCAGATGACCTTATCGAGGGCATTGATCGTGGCATTGATATGTTTGATTGCGTTATGCCAAGCCGTAATGCACGCAATGGAACACTGTTTACTGACGATGGTAAAATAAACATTAAAAACCTTAAACATCAAACAGATAGCGCGCCTATTATGGATGATTGCAACTGCTATACATGCCGTAATTTCTCTCGTGCTTATCTGCGTCACTTATACATGGCGAAAGAAATTTTAAGTTCAAGGTTGAATACTTTGCATAATCTTCACTACTATTGCGATCTCATGCAACGTGCCAGAGATGCCATCGAAGGGGGCAACTGGATTTCGTTTCGTGACCAGTTTTTGCAAAGGTACCGTAACAAACAACCGTAACACCCGAATAACCAGTTATATAACAAATAGGAGTTTTATTCAATGAACAACATGATCCGTTCCATTTTCACCAGCATTGCAGCATTACTTGCATTCACTACACCAGCCTTTGCCGAAGGGGGCGGGGCAGCGAGCAGTTTTACACAGTTAATTCCGTTAATTTTAATCATGT
>CAYOTF010000253.1:0-2631 GCA_964406805.1 uncultured Zetaproteobacteria bacterium
CTCGCTCGAGACGATCGTCGAGACGCTGACGCGCATCGGCCTTGAAGTCGAAGGCGTCGAGAATCCCGGTGCCAAGCTCGCCGCGTTCCGCGTGGCGAAGGTGCTCAGCGCCGCCCCGCACCCGCAGGCGGACAAGCTCCAAGTCCTGTCGGTCGATGCCGGCGACGGCCCGCTGCAGGTCGTGTGCGGTGCGCCCAATGCGCGCGCAGGCCTTGTCGGCGTGTTCGGCTCGCCCGGCGCGACGGTGCCCTCGAACGGCATGGTGCTCAAAGTCGCCGCCATCCGCGGGGTCGAATCGAACGGCATGATGTGTTCGACGCGCGAGCTGGAACTGGGCGAGGACCATGACGGCATCATCGAGCTTCCCGCCGATGCGCCGATCGGCATGGCCTATCCCGATTATGCCGGGCTGAACGACCCGGTGATCGAGATCAACGTCCTCCCCAACCGCCCCGATTGCATGGGCGTGCGCGGCATCGCGCTCGATCTGGTCGCCGCCGGGCTCGGCACCGCCAAGCCGCTCGCTTATGCGCCCGTCGAAGGCACAGGCGCGGGCCCCGACGTCCGCACCGACGATGCCGAAGGCTGCCCCGCTTTCTACGCGCAGAGCGTCACCGGCCTGGTCAACGGCACCGCGCCCGAATGGATGCGCCGCCGCCTGACCGCGATCGGCCAGCGGTCGATTTCCACGCTGGTCGACATCACCAATTACGTGATGTTCGATCTCGGCCGCCCCTTGCACGTCTATGATCGCGCCAAGCTGTCGGGCGGCCTCGTCGCGCGCAAGGCGGCGGGCGAGCAAGTGCTCGCGCTCAACGGCAAGACGTACACGCTCACCGAGACGATGACCGTCATCGCCGATGACGCGCACGTCCATGACATTGGCGGCATCATGGGCGGCGAGGATTCGGGCGTGACGCCCGAGACCACCGATATCGTGATCGAATGCGCCTATTTCGATCCCGACGGCATTGCCCGCACCGGCCAGGCGCTGATGCTCACCTCCGACGCGCGTTCGCGCTTCGAGCGCGGCGTCGATCCGGCGTTCCTCGAACAGGGCCTCGCCATCGCGACGCGGCTGGTGCTCGATCTGTGCGGTGGCACGGCCAGCCTGCCGACCCATGCTGGCACCCCGCCGACCACGCGCAAGCGCATCGCTTATGATCCGGCGCGCGCGGAAACGCTCGGCGGTCTGGCGGTTGCGCCCGAGCGTCAGCGCGAGATCCTGACCGCGCTCGGCTTCACGGTCGAGGCCGACTGGACCGTCCTGCCGCCGCCCGCGCGCCGCGATGTCGATGGCCCGGCCGATCTGGTCGAGGAAGTGATCCGCATCGTCGGCATCGATTCGGTGCCCGCCACCCCGCTGCCGCGCGCGGCGGGGGTCGCCAAGCCGACCGCGACGCCTGCGCAAAGACTCGAAAGCCGCGTCCGCCGCGCCGCCGCCGCGCGCGGTCTCAACGAGACGATCACCTGGAGCTTCCTCTCGGAAACCCAGGCCGAGGCGATCGGCGGCGGCACCTGGACGCTCGCCAACCCGATCAGCGAGGAGCTGAAGGTGATGCGCCCGTCGCTGCTCCCCGGCTTGCTGTCGGCAGCGGAGCGCAATTTGAAGCGTGGTGCTGGCGGCGTTCGCCTGTTCGAGCTTGGGCGACGCTATCTTGCCGACGGCGAACGCCCGACGCTGGGCGTGGTGCTGGCCGGCGAAGCGCGGCCGCGCGGGTGGCAGAACGGCAAGGCCACACTGTTCACCGCCTTTGACGCAAAGGCCGAGGCGCTGGCGCTGCTGGCGGCGGCTGGGGCACCGGTCGATAACCTGCAAGTCATGGGCGACGCGGGCGATGCCTGGCATCCCGGCCAATCGGGCACGCTACGGCTGGGGCCAAAGACCGTGCTCGCGGCGTTCGGCATGGTCCACCCGCTGACGACGCGCGCCTTCGACGTCGATGGCCCGGTCGCGGCGGTCGAGCTGTATCTCGACGCGATTCCGCCCAAGCGCGCGTCGAGCTTCGCCCGCGCGGCCTATGCGCCACCGGCGCTGCAGGCGGTGCGGCGCGACTTCGCCTTCCTCGTGCCCGACAGCGTGTCGGGCGACGCGCTGGTGCGCGCGGCGCGCGGCGCGGACAAAGCGGCGATCGTGGCTGCGCGCGTGTTCGACGTGTTCACCGGCACGGGCGTCGAGCCGGGCCACAAGAGCATCGCGGTCGAAGTCACGCTCCAGCCGGGCGAGAAGAGCTTCACCGAGGCGGAATTGAAGGCGGTGGCGGACAAGGTCGTGGCGGCGGCGGCGAAGCTTGGGGCAAGTTTGCGGGGGTAAGGCCGAGCGTCACCCCGCATCCACCCCGGCGAAGGCCGGGGCCCAGCAGGGCGGGTCGAGGTAATAGGGCACGGCACTCGCCATGCCCGGCCCGCGCCTGGGCCCCGGCCTTCGCCGGGGTGGTCGTGGTTTTTATTGGAGGATCGACGCTATGCCCCAACCCAACCTGATCACCATCGCCACCGCGCAGCTCTCCGCCGCGATCAACCCGTTCGGTGCGGAACTCACCCACCTGCGCGATGCCGACGGCCGCGAACTGATGACCGATGCCGACCCCGCTTTCTGGACCGGCCACGCGCCCTTGCTCTTCCCGATCG
>CAYOTF010000254.1:0-2567 GCA_964406805.1 uncultured Zetaproteobacteria bacterium
TTAACTGTTGCTGTCAAGATTGGCAAGTGGATTAAAATCATCATTCATGGAATTCAGTCTTTTGGGGGGTAGATAAGAGCACGACTTTCATACTTGCCCATCTTGCGATAAACAGGTAGCATTCCCATAAATACTTACATTGTACATTATTGTTTGACGGGAATTAGCAATTGAAATTAAAGGAAGCAATCATCAGCCTTGGTGCAGCAAGTTCAATTTCTACTGCAAAACATTTGTCAGATACTTTAAATATTGATTGGGATGATGGGGCGTCAGTTATATTTAAAGTTATATCAGAGGATCATGCCCGTATACCGGGTAATATTGGGGCGGTTAATGATGATGAAGAGATGGCGATTTCTAAGTGGCTTCGTAGGTACAAAGGTGGTAAGGAAGGTTGTGCGAGCCTTAGAGTCTCTAATCTCCCTGGTACCGTAGCTGATCCTGTAATAGAGAAAATTATTGGTTCAAGAATTGATATTCTTTCTGAGGATGATCTTAATAAAATCACTTATGCACATAGGCTTGGGATGTCCGCCGAGAATATTTTAGGTTTAATTTTGGAAGAATATCTCGCTGACAACCTTAAGGCGTATGGTTGGCATTGTGCTTGGGGTGAAACAGTAAAGTCAGTCGATTTTGTCCATATGGATGGAAGGCTGTTACAGATAAAAAACCGAAGCAATTCAGAAAATAGCTCAAGCGGCGCTATCAGAAAAGGCACCCAAATTGAAAAGTGGTTCCGTATTAAAGCTGATAGAATTGAATATATGTGGGCTTCTTTAAATAATATCTGTGGTACGACGCATTTGTCGGAAGATAAATTTGTTGAATTCGTGCAAAATACGCTTAAGGCAAATCCCGCTTGTTTAGCCGTTGAAAATGAAAACCCGTGGATACGTTAATTCTAGCTAAATTGAAAAGACTTCTGTTCATTATTATGCAAATGAGTTTGAACAATCTTCTCAAATTCTAATTTCCATTTCGTATCACATGTGTTTTTGTAACGAGAATATTTGAAATCGTTAATGTTAATGATATTTTGATTATCAAGAAGGCTCATCACCAGTTTTCCGACGGCATATCCCAAGCTCAGAGGAACCGCATTACCTACCTGTTTATATTGCTGAATTAGTGGGCCTGCGAGCAGCCAATTTTCGGGGAACTCCTGAATTCTTTTATATTCTTGGATGGAAAGAGGTCTTTCATCAGTTGGATGCGCTAAGTCAGTGGCAGGCATTGTAGGGTGCGTCACAAGTGTCGGAGAAGGTTTATCCCAAGCAAGACGCCTTAAAAACCCAGTTTTACCCCCTCCCGAGTAAAATGATTTCCCCATCGCTTCTTTTTGGAGTTCTTCTGGTAAATTCTTCCAGTTCTGACCCGGTTGAAGTAAGCGGTAATAATGTAGTCTTTTTTCAGGAAAATTGAGGTGGTCATGCTTTTTAATTCGACTAATGCAGCCTTTCAGTGTGTTCCACTTCTTTAAACCAAATTCGCCCTTTTCGGAATGGGTGGGTGTGAGGAATGGCGGTTTCTGCCCATCTCTTGAGCAGATAATGATTACGCGTTCTCTGGTTTGAGGTGTGCCGAAGTTAGCAGAATTATAGAGATTAAAAGAATAGTTATAGCCAGAATTTTTAAGCCTGTTTATTATAAAATTCAATGCGCCTCCTTTAAGTTCGTCGAGACTAAGGTCGGGATAATTATCTCCTCGTTGATGGTGCGGCCTATGATCCATTGGACAGGAAAGCAATCCACGAACATTTTCAATAACAATATATTTTGGCCGCAGTTCAAGAGAGAGTTCTAGATACTTTAAAAAAACATTCCCCCTTTCGTCATTGAAACCTTGACGCTTTCCAGCAGTGCTAAAGGCTTGGCAGGGAGGTCCGCCCATTATTAGATCAATATCCTGATTCTTTTTGAGCCCAGCAGCTGCGCGTATATCTTTAGCTGAGCATTCATTAATATCACCCATCAGAGCCATATCTGGTCTATTTAGAGCGATGGTTTGCCTGCAGTATTTATCAACTTCACAGGCGAGTCTTATATCGAATCCAGCTTTTTCGATACCCAAATCTAACCCCATCGCACCTGAGAAATAACTGAGAGCTATGGGTTTGTCATTAGTGACTTTATAAGCTGGATGGTCTTTAGCGAGTAAATGTGCTGTTTTTAGTCCATATAAGTCTATACTATCTTTTTCTAGTAGCCATAAATTCCCGATTTTTGTTGCGTTTATGGCTCCATCACGACACAATGTTCGTACACGTTGTTCGCTTATATTTAGAAGCTGCGCGGCATCTTTCGCACTAGTGTAGGTACTCACTGTATATTTCCTTACCGAAACAAGTAATAAGTACCAATGTACTTGTGCAAATAGGATCCGTCAAGTTTATTCTAAAAATTTAAAGTGAATTATAGTTTTCTAATTTAAGGTTTAAGATGTTAGAGTTTAGCTGGTTTTGAGTAAATAGTTCTGTTGCTGTCAAGATTGGCAAGTGGATTAAAGTCATCATTCATGGAATTCCGCTTTGTCCGGGATGCGGGTGAAGGCGATTTTGCTG
>CAYOTF010000255.1:0-2565 GCA_964406805.1 uncultured Zetaproteobacteria bacterium
TTCCAATGTCACTGGATGATAAGTAGCGCACCCAGTAAGTAGTATAACAAACCATAGCCCAACCAAACCTCTTCTAAAAATAGCTTCCCCCTTACTCAATGTGAAAGAATGATTCGATGTCATCGACCATATCCAACTCTTTTGTTGATAATGTGATAAGCTTACTTGCTTCAGATTCATGAAGTATCGATTGAATGGTTGGGTCGACCTTTTTTATAAGGATACTTCCACCTTGTCGTGTAGCCAACAATAACTTTATGCTTTTCCATGTTTTATTTAGTTCGGTTTTTCTAACTTGAATCAACGCTTTAGCATGTGTTGATTTTGATGGATATGTGTTCAA
The DNA here is from genome assembly GCA_964406805.1 of uncultured Zetaproteobacteria bacterium. Classification (GTDB taxonomy): domain Bacteria; phylum Pseudomonadota; class Zetaproteobacteria; order Mariprofundales; family Mariprofundaceae; genus Mariprofundus. The sequence continues at coordinate 344 of CAYOTF010000255.1, forward strand.
CAAAAGCAACTCGCGCCCAAGATAATCCATCCATGCAATATCCTTCTGATATGCGTGTTCAAACTTGGTTGCGACAATCAACTGTCCTGAAAACTGATTAATCACATTGGCCAATGCAGGCAGATCGTCCATCTCTTTCATCTCTAATGCAATAAGATTAAACCATGAGTTTAACATCGCTCGCTGTCTTCCTTCAGCCTCCCCATTAACTGGTAACGTGTTAAATTTTTCAATGGCGATACTAATTTTATGATATAAGACGTTCAGTTTATTTATATCTTTTTCATCAATGGCATCCAACATATCTTCAGCAGGTGATTCCATGGACGTTAAAACATGCATCACGTGTATGTTTTCCATAGATTGAGCATGTGCAGACTGAATCAATGCTCCAGTACAAATTATTAAAGCCACGATAGTTTTGTTACTTATTTTCATGATACATAACCCTTTTATTCAGATTTATTCACGCTATTGCTATCAATTTTTACCAATTTTCTATGGAAAGAATTAATAGATTTTCTCATGGAGCGAAACATTATTTGCCTGCAACACTGCTTGAACTTACTTGTTTAAAAATTATCCTTACATACACGTTGTGGTGTATAAAACGAAGGTTAGATGTTGAAACTTAGCTGAAACTTAGCTGAAAAATATTTTTATTCCGTTGGCTTAAATAAAAGCTGGTGATAATCAAATAGCAAACCACCATCTGCATGATTGCTTAAAATAATTTCACCACCCAAACGATGGCAAACCTCCAAGCTGATTGCCAAACCCAAGCCATTGCCAGGTTCACGATTTCCACTCACCCGATAAAAAGGTTCAAACACTTGAACCAGTTGACCCTCTAAAATACCTGGGCCACTATCTTGTACTTGTACAACACCATAAGCATTGTCTACAAACAAACTAACATCCACTTTGCCTCCGCTAGGTGTATAACGAATAGCATTATCAATCGCATTGCGTAGCAGAACTGCCAAACCGCCTTCAACATCCATGAGCATCATAGTTTCTTTTCGAGGCATGCCCAAATCAATGGATTTGGCTTCCGCCAATGGATATAGGTCGGCAATAACATGTTGCGCTACCGTTTGCATGTCGACGATGTGTTGCTCCTGCGTTGATTCCCCCTGTATCCTTGCCAGACTAAGCAATTGCTTAACCAAAACTTGCATCCGCCCCATGCCTTCTTGTAAGGGGATAAAACGCTGTTCTACTTGTTTCATATCTGTTGCGTTGGCTAAATTTTCAGTCAACAAAGACAATGCGGCAAGCGGTGTTCGTAATTCATGTGCTGCATCAGATATAAAACGGTTTTGTTGAACAAATACACGTCTCATACGAAGTAAAAGATGATTAATTGAATCAACAAATGCTGTAACTTCTTGAGGAACACCCGCTTCTTGCAGTGGCACAAGATTGCTCTCTTTGAGTTGAGCTACCTGCTGAGAAAGTATCCGTAATGGTAGAAAACTACGATGAATAATCATGTGTATAACACCTAACAACAATGGCACCAAAAGCAAAATGGCAAAAAAACTATATAAACTACTTTCCCATGCCAGTTCATCTCGAAATGCCGTCTGCTGTGCAATAGCAAATTGCATAGAAGATTTATGAGGTGTTTTAGGCATCGTTAATATCAATGTTCGCCATTGCTCGCCTTGCAACATCAATGAGTACAGACCATCGGGATAATGAAGCGCAATAGGCAGTTTTCCTTGAATTCCAATTTGCAAACGTTGAATAATCAATGTTTCATCAGTATCACCACCTGTTGCTATACCACTGGACAATTGCCCTTGAGCCACAAGTTCCCCAATTTGCCGTAAGTGTATATCTTGTGAGTCTTGTGCTTCAACAAATGATAAAGCCCCTAAAACAATAGCTGCCAAAAGAGCAAATATAACACTCGCAAACATGATCCAGCGATTCAGGTTCTGTTGTAATGATTGTTTTTTCACGACTCTTTTGCGACCATCCAGCCGAGTCCCCTTACATTTTTTATAGCATCCTTTCCCAGTTTCTTTCGTAAAGAATGAATCAAAAATTCTACTGCGTTGCTCTCAACTTCTTCGTTCCAGCCATAAATACTATCTTCCAGCTCACTACGAGACAAAATACCCCCAGGTCGCAGTAGTAAAGCGTGCAATAAAGCATATTCACGAGCCGATAACACAGCATTACAATGTTCATTCACGACTTCTTTGCTGACG
>CAYOTF010000256.1:0-2561 GCA_964406805.1 uncultured Zetaproteobacteria bacterium
TTTAGATAACGGTGCTGATGTAATCTCTAATTCTTGGAGTTATCCAGACGCACCGTGTGGTTTTACTAATATTGATATAGACAATGCGATACAAAATGCAGTTACAAATGGTAGAAATAGAAATGGAGCTGTAGTTATCTTTGCTGCTGGAAATCAAGGTGGCTGTGTAGAATACCCAGCAAGTAATGCAAATGTGATTTCTGTTGGAGCGGTTGACAATCGTGGGAACTTGTTTAATTATAGTGCTAGAGGTCCTAAATTAGATTTGGTAGCACCTTCTGGTTTAAGGTTTGGAGATGTGGGTGTAAGAACATTAGATAGAATGGGAGTAGCAGGTAATAATAATGGTAATTATAGAAATGACTTTGATGGCACTTCTGCTGCCTGTCCAGTTGTATCAGGAGTAGCAGCACTTGTACTATCAATAAACCCTAATCTAACACAACAGGAAGTAATAAATATTTTGACAAATACCGCAACAGATATGGGTGCAAATGGTTTTGATAACAACTTTGGTTTTGGCAGAATAAATGCCCTAAAGGCAGTAGAAGAAGCTATTGGTTCTAGCGATTTATCTTTAGCAGGAATAGATTTATGTTGTTCTACAAACGATAATTTAACCTTTACTTTAAGTGGTTTATCTAACTCAAACATATCAGTAAACTGGACAAAATCTAGCAATTTACAGATAATTAGTAGTAGTAATAATAGCATAACTGTTTCGCCAACTTCATTATCTGGTTCTGCATATGTAAGAGCTACAGTTCTTGGTACATCAATTTCTAAAACGTTTTGGTTAGGTCCTCCGATAGTAAATCTATCAACCGATATTCCTTTTACAAATGCTGTAAGAGTAAATTTAAACGGAGGATCATCATACGCTAATGCGCAACAAGGAATAACTAATATTACTTGGCAGAAATTATCGGGTAACGGTGTATTGACGAATACAGCTTATTTTACTATTGGACAATATCCAACCACATGGGTTATATATGGTAAAGCAACTGCCGTTAACCAATGTGGTTCTCGTTACAAAACCTTTAATATTGGTTGGACAGCTCCCGACAATCAAGACCCTAATAAGTTAGGTTGGTTGTCTACCAATAGCGTATCTCCTAAGTTTTCTATTTTCCCAAACCCTGTGGTGAATGAACTTCAGATTAATCTTGGCGAATTATTCAAGGAAAATACGAGAGTTTTTATTGTAATCTATGATATAACAGGTAAAGTAGTATATAAATCAAATTTTACTGAACGATTTGTTTCATTAAACATAAGCGAAATTCCGTCAGGAATGTACATACTAAAAGCCTCAAATGACATAGAATTTAAAACGGAAAAACTGATTGTGAAATAAGTTAAAACTATGTACAATCCAGTATATAAAAAATAGCAGTTAAGTGCCAAATTTAAAGTTTAGTGCTTTTCTGCTATTTTAAACCTGTTTTAAAAGTAGCTTTTATTTCTTTGTTATTTTTCCTACATCTTATACAACCAAAAAGCCGGATTCACCGTCTTTACTTCTTTATACAATACAAATGCCAAAATAGTTTTAACATGCCGTATAAAACCCTAAGTAGACGCTACAGAATTAAAAGCTTTGTTTAATTAACAAAGTAACTTATTACAGTTTACTTTTTAGTTTATTGATACAATGACTTTGAGACGTCGTATCAATATTCTCCTTTAGACATACATAATTTGCAAATAATGCAAAAACTAGCGAAATCGCTAGATTGCAAAAAAAAATAGAGACGTATTTTTACCCTTTTTTATAGGGGCGTTTTCCCCTTTTGATAATTTACTATAATTTAATACACTGATATATAAAGATATAGTATTTTTATTTTTCTGGCGAAATCGCTAGATTGAAAAATACCTATTTCCGCTAGATGATTTATCTAAAAAAAGATTTTAACTTTGAAATGAAATAATTATACTGACAAATAGCGTATAAAAGCGGAGAAAAATTCCTCCGGTTAAAAAGTAATAAAATAAAAATAAGTGACTAAGTCTAATTTAAAACCCTTTTGCCTATGAGATAAACAAAAAATAACCGGAGGAAAGTGCGCCAAAGATACCACTTACCTACCAAACTAACAAAATAGCAACTTAGAGCTTAACTCTTAAGTGTAAGGCTATTTTTAGACCATTAAAAAGTACCCGCTAACTGACTTAAAAGGTTAACTATTAAAAAACATTAACACTTAATAGTTAGCAAACAAGACGCCATAAGGCGCAATTAACTTTAAAATTTTTAATTATGAAAAATATATTTTTAACATTAGCATTATTATTAACTGTTTCTTTTGCTTTTGCGGGGAGCAATATAACACCTAAGATTGACAAAGGATTAATTATAAACCCTACTATGAACTTAACCGATATGACTAACAACAGTCAGTTTACAAATATTTATTTAGATATTGAATTAACTGGCAACGAAGATAATCTATGTCGTTGGAGGTTTTGTCATACTGTAAAAGGAGTTAAAACCTGTACTGCTTGGGAATATGGAGAGTGTCTAGCGACTGTCGATTTGGGTAATGTAAAAAATA
>CAYOTF010000257.1:0-2557 GCA_964406805.1 uncultured Zetaproteobacteria bacterium
GAAGTCTGTGACGGGCAACGATGAGGATGATCATGTCTTTCGTGTGCAATCATGGCGCAATGTGGCGATGACTGCGCCCTACTTTCACGATGGCAAGGTGGCAACACTTTCGCAAGCCGTGAAAACCATGGCCAAAGTGCAGTTGGATGTATCGTTGTCCAAGGCCGATGTGGCCGATATTGTAGCCTTTCTGGAAACACTGACTGGTGAAATGCCGAGCATTACTTATCCAGTGCTGCCGCGCCCGGCGGGTCATGCGTTGGACTGGAAAGAATAAGCGAACCGAAGATTTTGTAAATCGTGAGGATTGATTTTTCGTAAGTCTTGAGCCCGGCTGCGTTCAGGTTGTTAATCAATGCAGAAGAGCAGAATTTGGATGGATAGCGCGGAATCATCCGTAGCATTTTCCATTGGCGTATCAATGTGTCTTTTCTTTGATGTGCTTCGCTTTCCTGCTGATCCGTTGTCATATGAGACACCTATAATTTGAATGAAGGCTGGCCGCCTTCGCTGGTTATCTATCCGCAATGAACTCTTTCTCAGTCGCTTGTAAGCATCGCTACGGCCTCCATCGAAAAAAATTCGCTGCAAATAAATGCCTCGCGCGATCATCACACTGGTTTGAAAAGGTATGAATCTGTCTAATTCCGTGGGCTTGTTTATAGTGCGTTGCCATGAATGGTCTTGGAACATCGTATCGGCAACATGGTTTTTTTGATGAAGCATTTGATAGAGCGGGCAGGGCGCGGCCGCATTACCAATCGTTTATGGCGGCCATGGCCAGCTTAAACCCGGCTGAATTTCAAAAAATACAGCACATGGCTGATCTCTCCCTGCTCAATCAGGGGGTGACGTTTACGGTGTATTCCGATGCGCGTGGCACGGAAAAGATTTTCCCGTTCGACTTGATTCCGCGTATTCTCACCGCTCACGAATGGCAACGTATTGAAGATGGTATTGTGCAGCGTTTGACGGCTTTGAACCTGTTTTTGAACGATGTGTATCACGATCAGAAGATTCTCAAAGACGGCATTGTGCCAACCGATCTGATTGTTAATTCTTCCAACTACTGCCGTGAAATGACCGGTTTGAAGGTGCCCGGTGATGTGCATGTGCATGTCGGCGGTATTGATTTGATTCGTGCTGATGATGGTCAGTATTTGGTGCTGGAGGATAATCTGCGTTCGCCGTCCGGCGTATCGTATGTGATTGAAAACCGTACGGTGATGGGGCGCGTGATGCCGGAGCTGTTGCGCGCCAATAAAGTGCGGCCGGTGGATCATTATCCGCAGATGCTGTTTGATAGCCTGACTTCGTTGAGCAAGGTTGATAACCCGACCGTGGCGGTATTAACGCCGGGGGCATACAACTCGGCTTATTTTGAACATACGTTTCTGGCCAGCACCATGGGTTCGGAACTGGTTGAAGGGCAGGATTTGTTGGTCGAAAAAGATCAGTTATTCATGAAAACGATTGCTGGCCTGAAACGCATCGATGTGCTGTTTCGCCGCATTGATGATGATTTTATTGATCCATTGGTATTCCGGCCAGATTCCATGCTGGGGGTGGCTGGATTGATGCATGTTTATCGTGCTGGCAATGTGGTGATTGCCAGTGCGCCGGGTAACGGGGTGGCGGATGATAAAGCCATTTATGCTTATGTGCCGGAGATTATTCGTTATTATTTGAATGAAGAACCGATTCTGGCCAATGTACCGACCTATCTGTGTGCGCGCAAAGATGATTTGGCTTTTGTGCTTGATCATTTGGATGAACTGGTGGTCAAACCGACCGATGCGTCGGGTGGTTATGGTTTGTTGATCGGCTCTGCTGCAACGCAGGCTGAACTGGCGGAGTTTCGGATTAAACTCAAAGCCAATCCAGGTGGCTATATTGCCCAGCCGATTCAGAGATTATCCACTCACCCTACCTTTGTTGAAGAGGATGGTGTGAGTGGCTTGTATCCGAGGCATGTGGATTTGCGCCCGTATGCGGTTTGTGGTGCAGGTGGAGCGGTATCGGTGTTGCCGGGTGGATTGACGCGGGTGGCCTTGCGTAAAGGTTCGCTGGTGATCAATTCATCGCAGGGTGGTGGCAGCAAAGATACCTGGGTGTTGCGCGAGCCTGTGGGTGGGCGTGATGCTGTGGGTGGAGGGGTTCATGCTTAGTCGCATTGCACGGCAAATGTACTGGCTGGGTCGTAATATCGAGCATGCGGAAAACATCACCCGAATTCTGGATGTGAATCACCGCATGTCGTTGGAGCAGGGTTATTTTTCCGAGCTGGATGTGTGGTCGCCGATGCTGGCGATTTCTCAGGCTGAATCGATATTTGCCGAACATTACGATGCCATTACCGAGGCCAATGTATATCATTTTTTGTTGTTGAATGCGGATTATGATGATTCGGTGTTGGCGCGTATCAATCTGGCGCGTGAGGCTGTGCGGGTGATGCGCGATCATGTCAGTACAGAAATGTGGATGAGTTTGAATGTGATGTATCTGGATTTGCAGCGCTTGGCGGAACAGTCGTTACATCAGCGATTGAATCAGTTTC
>CAYOTF010000258.1:0-2557 GCA_964406805.1 uncultured Zetaproteobacteria bacterium
ATCGCGCAACATTTATTTATTGATCTATAACTAAAATACGCCCATGGTAGAGGGTTCGAACGCCCGTGCGCCGCGGATTCGCCTCAAGCGCGAGGAACGGGAGCGGCTGATCGTCAGCCAGGCGATCGCTTTCTTCGCCGAGGTCGGACTGTCCGGCGACACCACGGCGCTGGCCGCCAGCATGGGCGTCGCGCAGCCGCTGATCTACCGCTACTTCGAAAACAAGGAAGCGTTGATCACGCGCGTCTTCGAAGAGACGTTTCTGTCGAACTGGAATCCGCTGTGGGAGGAGATGCTGACCGATCCGGCAACGGATCTTCGGCAGCGCCTTCTCACCTTCCACCACGACTTTTCGCGCGTGCAGCTGACGCGCGAGCGGGTGCGCCTGTCGCTTTTCTTTGCGCTCAGCGGCTGGGACATGCAGCCCTATTTCCGGCTGATGCGAAACCGCGTCTACGTTCCGATCGCCGCCGGCCTGCGGCAGCACGCCGGCGCGCCGGGCATCAAGAGTGCGCCGTTGCGCGAGTTCGAAGTGGACCTCGCAAAATCGGTCGTCGAGAAAATTCAGTACTACGGCATTCGCAAATGGGTCTACGGGCTGCCGGACCTGCCGCCGATCGAGCCACTGATCGAGATCTCGGTGAGCGCGCTACTGGATGGCGCACAGGTTGCCGTGAAGAACTTCCAGGGCAAGGGCCGGCTGTATCGCCACGACCGCAAGCAGTGAGCACGGCCTTCGCTCGGCATTTTATGTCGAAGTGTTTCCGGAGGGGGGCGCGCCGTAATTTGCTACCAATGACGGCTTCTTTCGACCGTACTTCACTGTAGAAAGTGATCGCGAACCCATCGGCGAACGACAGCCATGAGCGCATACAGGCCGCAGATCCTTGTGGCCGACGACGATCCGGAAATTCGAAAACTGCTCGGTCGCTACATCGAAGGGCAGTCGTTTCGCGTCCAGCTCGCCTCGAGCTGCGGCGACCTGCGCGAGCGCCTTGCGAGCAATCAGATCGACCTGATGGTCCTGGACGTGAAGCTGCCGGACGGGTCCGGCCTCGACACATGCCGGGACTTGAGAGCGGAACGCAACACGATACCGATCATCCTTCTGACCGCCCTCAAGGAGGATGTCGACCGTATCATCGGCCTTGAGATGGGTGCCGACGACTATCTCGGAAAACCGTTCAATCCGCGCGAATTGGTGGCGCGGATACGCGCTGTGTTGCGACGTCGCTCCGAGATGATATCTCCGACACCGGGCTCAAGGACGTATCAATTCGAGGGATTTGTCGCAGACCCGCAATTGCGCAGCGTGGTGGACGCGCAGGGCAATACCATCGAATTGACCGGCGCCGAATTCGACCTGCTCCAGACATTCCTGGACCGGCCAGGGCGCGTGCTTTCGCGCGACCAGCTTCTGGATCTCGCGCGCGGTCGCGAGGGCGACGGGCTCGATCGTTCGATCGACGTCCTGATCAGCCGCTTGAGGCGCAAGCTCGACGGCCCGGGAAGCGCACGTCTCATCAAAACCGTTCGCAACGGCGGATATCAGCTGGCCGCGAAGGTCGCATTGCAGGACCCTCCAACGTGAGCACCTTGCGAGCCAAGCTCGCCGTGCTCATCGCCGTCGTGATCATTTCGGTAGTCAGTATTCTGACGGCAGTGCAAGTCTACGTCTTGAAACCACCGGATGAACCAAAGGTTATCGAGCCATTGGCCGATCAGGTCGAACTGCTGACGGGAATAGCGCGCGTCGCTCCTGCTTTGGTTTCAATTCAGCAGAAGCCCGCCGGCGGCCAAATCGAGACCGACATCACCTCATGGCTGCGGCAGGCCCTGGAAGCTCGAGGAACGCCGCGCGATGTCGTGGTGTCCCGGAACACACGCGACATGCCGATGCTGTCTGTTCCCACAGACCAGGGCTGGCTTCACGCAAAAATCACCGACATGCCGCCGCCAGGCGGCGTCATTAATGTGATCCTGAAGTGGCTCGCGCTGATTGCGCTTGCTGCCATCGCCATCGCGCTCTTCTTTGCCAACCGGATGGTCAAGCCGCTCGTGCTGCTTGAAAGGGCGATCGAGTCCGTAGGACCGGACGCGATGCTGCCCGAGCTTGTGGTCACGGGGCCGGAGGAGGTGCGCGTGACCGCCAGGGCGCTCAACTCCCTGTCATCCCGACTTAAGGCGGCTCTGGAAAGCCGCATGCGCCTCGTCGCGGCCGCCGGACACGATTTGCGGACACCCATCACGCGCATGCGTCTGCGGGCCGAATTCGTGGAAGACGAAGACGACCGTGCGATGTGGCTCAAGGACATCGACGAGCTCGCGCGAATAGCCGATAGCGCGATCCTCCTGGTACGGGAAGAATCCGGAAGGTCCGTGCCCGAGCTGCTCAGGCTGGATACGCTGATTTCGGATCTCGTCGGCGAGCTGCGGACGTTGTCGTATGACGTGACGCTCACCGGCTGCACGGAAGCGACCGTGCGGGCAAACCGGACAAGCCTCAATCGCGCATTTCGAAATCTGATCATCAACGCCGCCACCCATGGCAGGCGAG
>CAYOTF010000259.1:0-2549 GCA_964406805.1 uncultured Zetaproteobacteria bacterium
CCCCCCCCCCCCCCCCCCCCCCCCCCCCCCCCCCCCCCCCCCCCCCCCCCCATCTCACATTAGCTGTTGGTCTAATCAATGCTTGAGATTGCGGTAAAAATTTTCGTGTGTCCCAACCAATAGTAATGTTCGAGTTGCCGGATCAAATTCGTAAGCCAGCAGAAACAGTTGGCCTATGCACTTGAATTTATGCACATAAATACCAGCCAGATCGCCTTTTTTCTGTTCGCCCATAACCGGATCGAGAACAATATCCGCTACGGCTTGATCAACAGCATATTTTTGATTGTTCTGAAGTTTTTTATAGGCTCGCAAAAATGCATTGGTTTGCAGTACATCTATGTCAGCCACGTAAAGAACCGGGCTTGAAGGTGGTGAGTTGGCCACGGTCTTCCATCCTTGCGACCAACAGCTCGCGGACAAACTCAATAGGTAAATCGGGATTATCCAACGCGGCTTTACCAACCTTTGCCCAGAATTCAAGTTGGCCTGCGATAGTGCGGCATTCGCCTTTTGAAACGCTTTTTGCCTGCTCATACAGCTCGTCATCAATGCGTACTGGCATGCTCATAATTCACCTCTTATGCTACATTTGTAGTGAATTGTAACTTATTCACCTATAATGAACAAGGCAGGGTTGATATTTTTCTAAAAGATACTATTCAACATGATGGCATGGTTCGACCCAGACAACAAGGGCTCAGCTAAAAAACTTCCAGAGAATCGCCATGGTAAATGTGTAAATCAGGGACAGTATAGTTCTTTGCTTGAACTTCAGCCAGCCCTTCAATCAAACTCCGCGCCTGCGACAATGTTTCCGGCATGCGGAATGTCGGTTAATGGTTCAGCATGCTCAACAAGTTGCGTGGTGAGTGGGATGATCAGTGTTGATGGGGGCTCTACATCGATCTGTTGCTGATTGTGCTGAATGCAAATGTCGGATCTTGGGCAATGCATGCCGGTTGCGGTCGGATGATCCATGCGTAGCGTGCGTTTCAAATTTTTTAAGCATTTTCTGGAGTAAGCCTATGACTGTTATCAAACAAGCCTTAATCAGCGTATCGGACAAAACAAACATCGAAGGCTTTGCCACTGCTTTGATTGAGCGGGGGGTCAAAATCTTGTCGACCGGAGGCACGGCCAAGTTGTTGCGTGCAGCAGGCATCGAGTGCCGTGATGTGTCGGATTATACCGGTTTCCCGGAAATGATGGATGGCCGTGTTAAAACACTGAATCCGAAAGTGCATGGCGGGATATTGGCGCGGCGTGATAATGATTCGGATCTGGCTTCGATGGCTGAACATGGCATTGAGCCGATTGATCTGGTTTGTGTGAATTTGTATCCCTTCCGTGAAGCGGTGGCTAAAGAAGGCTGTAGCATTGCGGACGCCATTGAAAATATCGATATTGGCGGGCCGTGTATGGTGCGAGCTTCAGCCAAGAATCATAAGTTTGTCACTATTGTGGTCGATCCAGGCGATTATGATGTGGTGATTGATGCTATCGATTCAAATACCTTGAGCGAAGATGTGCGTCGTGGATTGGCAACCAAGGCGTTTGCGCATACAGCGGCGTACGATGGTGCGATTGCCAATCACTTCTCGGCACTGAATGCGGATGGCACAAAACGCAAATTTCCGGATGTTTTTACACGTCAGTTTATCAAGACAGCCGATGAACTACGTTATGGTGAAAATCCGCATCAGGATGGTGCATTTTATGCCGATCTGGAAGACGAAGGCGTATCCATGGCAGACTGTGAAATCATGCAGGGTAAGGCGATTTCTTACAATAATATCGCCGATGCCGATGCGGCGTTTGCCTTGGTGCGTGATCTGAATGATGAAGCCGTGGTGATTGTTAAACACGCCAACCCGTGCGGTGTGGCTATGGGCTGCGGTACGCAGGCTGAGATCTATGAGCGCGCCCGTGCGGCCGATTCAGTATCAGCTTTTGGTGGTATTGCTGCATTTAACCGTCAGCTGAGCGAAGATGCTGCCAAATTGATTGCCCAAACATTTATGGAAGTGGTGATTGCACCGGGTTTTTCGGAAGCTGCACGCGCTGTATTGAAAGAGCGTAAAAATCTGCGTCTGTTGCTGGCTCCGTCGATTGAGCCAGTGTCTGGTGGTTTGGAGTTTAAACGCATCAATGGTGGCCTTTTGGTGCAGGAGCGTGATGCGCATATTTTGCTGCGTGATGCATGCACAGTGGTGACGGAGCGTCAGCCAAGCGAAGCGGAGTGGGGCGATATGCTGTTTGCCTGGTCGGTAGCCAAGCATGTGAAATCCAATGCGATTGTGTTCGCCAAAGATGGTGTGACACTCGGTGTGGGGGCAGGGCAGATGAATCGGGTCAATTCCACACGCATTGCAGCCCATCACGGTGGTGAAGCGCTTGCCGGCGCAGCAGTGGCATCGGATGCTTTTTTCCCGTTCCGTGATGGTGTGGATGCACTGGCTGCAGCAGGTGCAAAAGCGGTGATTCAGCCGGGCGGCTCCATTCGTGATGATGAAGTGATTGCCGCAGCCAATGAACACGGCTTGGCG
>CAYOTF010000260.1:0-2539 GCA_964406805.1 uncultured Zetaproteobacteria bacterium
CCCGGCCAGCACAGTCAGATCCGGGCGCATGCAGATGTCTTCGTCGCTCAGGATGATGGTGTGCATCTCGGTCTTGTGGCCATCCGCACGCGCGTTCAGCGTTTCTATCGCGCCCTCTGGCGTCTGCGCGCCCGAAAACAGGTTGTTCACCAGTTTCAGGTGCCGCCGCACCTTGAAGGGGTAAAGGAAGCCCTTTTTCTTCAGCGCCATGATATTCTGATACAGATAGTCCTGCAGTGCAGAGGTGGCGGTTCGGTGGGCACCGATGTGAAGTATGAGTTTACGGTTCAATTTGGCATTCCATAACCACTGGCTGGCGGCGACGATCCGCGCCTTGTTCTGTTCTGGGGATGCTTAACCCCATTTGCCGGTAAATTTCAAAGGGAAATGCGCGGGGTCGGGCGGGCGGTGGTTCAGGAACGGCCGGTTCCGGTGCCGTAGGCCCCGATTCATATCGCCCGACCTTGACAGGGGCTTGCCTGAATGAACAGGTAAGTCGGATTAAACGACAAGACTGACCGATAAATTTTCTGCCTATCCGCTTGGCCAACCCCAGTTCAGAGATATTACATATGATTACCCTGCAAAATTTCATCTTCCCCGACCCCGCCATCTGCACCGAACATGACCTGTATTACCATGCCTCCGGCGATTACGGATATTCCCAGAGCAAGCAGGAAATCAGCCTTGGGCACGGCGCGCGGCTGGTGCTTGATACCTATTTCAACATACTGAACATCGCCAAATGGCATGCGGCCTGCACCCTGACCGGGCTTTACGCCGAAATCAGCGGCAAGGGTGAGGTCGAGATCCGGGTGTTTCACGCCATCCCCGGACGCTCGTGGGAGGTTCTGCACTGCGAAGTGGTGACCCTGTCCGCCAAGGCCCCGCATCTGGCGGACCTGTCGCATTTTTCCGATCAAGCCACCACCGGCGTGATCTATGTCGAGATCAAGGTTCTGGGAAAGGCGGGCACCATCACCGGCGGGCGCTTTGCCACCCGCACCCGCCCCGAGACCCTGCCGACACTGACGGCCAGCATCACCACCTTCAAACGCGAAGAGGAGGTGCGCAGGACCATCGCCCGGTTCGAAGCCTTCCTGCCCGGTTTTGAGTTTGGCGACCAGGTGCGGGTGCAGGTGGTCGACAATGGCCACAGCGCCAACATCACGCCAAGTGCCGCGGTCACGCCGATGACCAACCACAATTACGGCGGGGCGGGCGGCTTTGCGCGCGGTCTGCTCGAGGCGGAAAAAGCCGGGTCCAGCCATTGCCTGTTCATGGATGACGACGCTTCGTTCCACATGGAAAACATCGCCCGCGCCTATGTGTTCCTGGCCCTGGCCAAGGACCGCAACACCGCCGTCGCCGGGGCGATGATCAACAACACCCATAAATGGGCGATGTGGGAAAACGGTGCCTATTTCGAAGGGTCGTGCCATCCGTTGTTCTGCGGCGTGGACCTGCGCGGCCGTGACGCGGTGTTCGCGATGGAAAACGAGTCGGCCCGGCTCAAACCGCCGACGCTTTATGGCGGCTGGTGGTTCTTTGCCTTTGCCATAGATCAGGTGAAACACCACCCGTTCCCGTTTTTCGTGCGCGGCGACGACATCAGCTTTTCGCTGATGAACGACTTCACCATCCATACGCTGAACGGGGTGGTGTCGTTCCAGGATGATTTTTCGGAAAAGGAAAGCCCACAGACCCTGTATCTGGACCTGCGCAACCATCTGATCCACCATCTGGTTTCCGACAAGCTGAAGCGCGGCGCCTTGGGCACCGCCAAGATCGCCCTGCGTTTCATCATGCGCAGCCTGCTGCGGTTTCACTACGAATCCGCCCGCGCCCAATTGCTGGCCTGGCAGGACGTGATGCGCGGCCCGGATTTCTTTGATGAAAACATCGACATGGCCGAACGCCGCGCGACGATCAAGCAGATGATGCAAACCGAGGTCTGGCAGGACATCACCCAGGAAGAGATCAAGGAGCGGCGCAAATATACCCACCGCTCTGTCGAAAGACGCCATCGCCTGGGCGTCTATACCCTGAACGGCCATCTGGTGCCGTTCTCGGCGCGGCGCTGGGACCGGATCACGCTTGGCATCGGCGAACGCGGCATCGTGTTCCCGGCCTTTGGGGCCGCACAGATCACCTATCTGAACACGGCCAGCGACAAGGGCTATACCGTGACCCAGTCAAAGCGGCAGTTCTTTTTGCTGTGCTGGCAGATGACGCGAACGCTGTGGCGGTTCCTGCGCGACTACAAGAACATCAAAGCGGCCTATCGCACCGGCTATAACACCCTGACCACGCGCGATTACTGGGAAAAGAAACTGGCCTGATTGCCCTTGTCAGAGCCTGTTTTCAGGCATATCCCACCAAACCCGCGCCCCGGGTCAGCTCATCATTTCCTCATGCACCGCGATCGCCTCTTCCAGATCCTCGAAATACTGCATCTGGCCATTCTCCAGCACAATCCCGGCGTTGCAGAACTGGCGCAGCTGGCCCATCGAATGGCTGACCATGATGGCGCTTGAAT
>CAYOTF010000261.1:0-1202 GCA_964406805.1 uncultured Zetaproteobacteria bacterium
CCTCGATCGTCCAGCCTCCCTCGACATAGTCGGTCGCCGAGACCCGCACCCGACCGGCATGCGATCCGGGCATGCTGCGCGCACGGCCGAGAAGACCTCCAAAGGATAGCGCAACCTGTTTTCGAGCGACCCGCCATACTCGTCCGCCCGCGTGTTGCTGAGTGGGGACAGAAACTCATGCAGCAGATAGCCGTGCGCGACATGAAGCTCGATGAGGTCAACGCCGATGCGGACGCACCGCCGCGCCGCCTCAACATGCACTCGCTTGACCTCGTCGAGCCCCTGCCGATCGAGCGCCTGCGGGGCCGGCCAGCCGTCATCGAACGGGACATGTCCGGGGCTAACGCAGGACCATGCGCCCTCCTGCGCACTCAAAGGCATTCCCCTGCCCTGCCAGGGTAGTTTCGCAGACCCCTTGCGGCCCGAGTGCGACAGCTGAACGCCGACCTTCGCCTGGCCCGCCTGCCGGCAGAAGCCAATGACGCGCGAGAGAGCTGCTTCGTTGTCGTCCGAATACAGGCCAAGACATGCCGGCGTGATGCGGCCGCGCGCTTCCACGTGCGTGGCTTCGATCATGACAAGACCTGCACCGGACACCGCGAACTTCCCGAGATGCATCAGGTGCCAATCGGTCGCGCAGCCATCGACCGCGCTATACTGGCACATCGGCGAGACCGTGATCCGGTTCTCCAGCCGGACGCCACGCAATTCGAAAGGCGAGAATAGAGCACTTGCCACCATGGACCTCTCGAACTGACGCCAGCTTTCTTGCTCTCGCTCCGAGAGAAACGCCAAGGGCCAGCAGCGCGCCGGCCCTTGTCATCATTCATGCCGACCAGGACGGTGACTCATGTCCGCGTCGCAGCGAATTTTCCCGTCGCGACATTCTCAGGATAAAGGATGACGTTCTTGCCCTTTTGCCGCTGGAACACCACCATGTCGGTGAAGGCCTGATGCTTCGTGACGCCGGCAGCGGACAGGACGTATTTGCCACGCCCGTTGATCGTATCCGTGTCGAGCTTGCGCAGCTCCGCGGTGACTTTCTCCTTGTCGTCCACGCCCGCCCGGTCGATTGCGATGAGCAGGAGTGCTGTGGTCGCGTAGTTTGCAACGTCAAGAAAGTCTGCTTCGAGATTGTACTTCGCCTTGAACTTCGCCGCCCATTCGCTAAGCTTCGGGAAGATCTCGGGAAACTCCTTGCT
>CAYOTF010000261.1:1212-2519 GCA_964406805.1 uncultured Zetaproteobacteria bacterium
CGCCGGCCGGTCCATTCCCGGCAGATAGGTGGTGACGCCGAGCCAGCCTTCCTGCGCTTCTCCGACCGCATTTTGCCACTCGTCAAGTTGCGTATAAGCCGTGCCGACCAGCGTCGGAATGTTGAGCCGCCGCGTATGGATCTGCTTGGTCAGCGTCACCGCGTCGGTGGTTTGCACGAGTCCGATCAGAATGTCCGGCTTCTCGCGGCTGATCTTGGTCAGCACCGGGTTGAGGTCGGGCGAATTGGTGCGGATCAGTTCCTTCGCGACAATCTGGAATCCGGCTTCGGGATAGTATTTCTCCACATATGGCAGGTGCGTGCGGCCATAGCTGTCATCCGAGTAGATGACCGCGATCTTGCCTTTGCCGCCCAGCGCGGCCTTCAGCGCCGCCGCCTCGCTGATGTGATATTCGTAGGCAAACGGGAACGTATGGAAGAAGAAGTCCTCCTTGCCGACCTCGTCCTCCAACGTCGTCGAGGTCGAACCGGGCACGAACCACAGCGGACGCCCCTGCTTGATGACCGAGATACTGGCGGAGACGATCGGGCTTGCGATCGGACCGACAATATAGTTCAGCTTTTTGGTGACCACGAGTTCGGTCAATGCCGACACCGTCGCCTGCGCATCGGACTGCAGGTCCCGGAACAGCGGCTCGATGGTGAAATTTCCGGCTTTGTATTTGAACGCCTCCATCGCCATTTCAGAGCCGCGTTTGCCGGCCGCACCATAAGCAACGAACCTTCCGCTCAGCTCATAGGGAAATCCGATCTGGATGGTCTTTCCTTGAGCGAAGACCAACTTGCCGGTGGTGGCGATGAGGGCTGCCGCGGATCCGCCCTTGATCAAACTCCTGCGCGAAACTCGCATCTGGACCGTCTCCCCTTCTCTGTTCGTGGCTTATTGCTTGTCTTGAATTCCGCAGTGCCCGACGCCGTTCCGCATTGAACGTTGCCGCAAAGCGCCACGTTCATTCGCACCTTGACTTCGCGCAGCCGACGGTGGAATTTAACAATGTGGAACTGGTTCCGTCTAGTGAAATAGGGACGCCGGACGGCCATTTGTCGCGGGCTCCTTGAGACAGTGTGAGGACAAATTGACTTACGAAGATATCCGCTATGAAAGCCGGGACAACGTCGCGACCATCACAATCAACCGGCCGGAAGTTCGCAATGCGGTTCGTCCCAAGACCTACGAAGAGCTGACCCATGCCATGCACGTGGCAGCCAACGATGAGACGATCGGCGTCGTCGTACTGGCGGGCGAAGGCGATAAGGCATTCTGTTCGGGAGGCGACGTCCGCGATC
>CAYOTF010000262.1:0-1840 GCA_964406805.1 uncultured Zetaproteobacteria bacterium
GAAAACCGCCGAAGCGGCACCTAAAAAGGTAGCAGCTGCACCTAAAAAAGCAGCTGCACCTAAACCTGCACCTGCTGAGGCAAGTAATGAAGGTGACGGCAACTCGCAAGAAGATATTGACGCCTTATTCGATTAAATACTAGAATATCCCCAGATGGCAACCTGGTTTGAGAGGCATGACGTATTCATGCCTCTCTTTTTTTGTGTTTTTGACAGGACTTGATTGCTACCACCATAATTGCGTTTGTGTTCCAACAAGCTTCAATGTTGGTAATTCAGCCTGTAGCTCTGCTAAATTATCTGAGCGTGCCTGGCCGTCCTCTTCATCTCCCATATCCTGGGCGTGGATGCCGCCAGTGATAAACAAAGCATCAAACCCAAGGGACGCTGCCCCTGCGATATCTGTCTGCATACCATCACCGATCGCCAGCACATGTTTTGGCTCTGGATCCATGCCACAAAATTCTTCCAGGCGTACCATCGCCAGATCATAGATCGGCGCATAAGGTTTGCCGGCATAGATAACCTCTCCTCCCAAGGCTGCGTAAACATCGGCCACTGCACCAGCACAATAAATAAGCTTGTCGCCACGTTGCACAACCCGGTCAGGATTAGCGCATATCATCGGCAGTTCCTGATCTGCTGGCTCGCTCAACATGTCGCCGTAATCACCGGGCGTTTCTTTGTCATCATTGAACAAGCCGGTGCATAAAATACATTCAGCCTCTTCAAGGGTCCCAAGCTGAATATCCAGGCCGGCATAAATCGGCGCATCGCGTTCAGGACCCAAGTGATAGATGACCTGCGATTGGCGATCTTCCAATAAAGTTCTTGTCACATCACCCGATGTAACGATTGTGTCGTAGGCATCTCTTGGCACGCCAAAATCATCCAATTGAAAAGCGACTTCAGCTGATGGTCGTGGTGCATTGGTGATAAGGGCCACTGCCCCGCCACTGGAACGGTAACGCGTTAGGGCATCAACAGCGGCCTCGTGGGCTGCAATACCGTTGTGGACAACGCCCCAAATATCGCAGAGCCAGACCGGATAGCGGTGTGCAAGGGTGGCGACCCCATCAAGCTTATTTATTGTGTTCATATCAGGGACGCTATCGTTGATGAAAAGACGTGTTTCAAGGTCGCCAGACTATGGCGTATTGCATTTAAATGCGAGTTTTAGATTTTGACCAATTTAACCTGTTGCAGATAAGGCTTGCCGGGTGTTGTCAGGAAGATCACTCTGCACGGGGCGCGGCTCGGAGAAAAGCGTGCCCTGCCCCAGGGCCACATCATAATCGAGAATGTTGGCGACCGTGCGCTCATCGTTGATTTTATCAATCATTAATTCAACGCCATACCGCTTTAACAGCTCACCCAGATCTTCGCCCTGAACGGGAGAGTTGACCTCTTCAATGCCGTTTAGCAGGACATTTGCATCCAATTTCAGAAACTGAAAATTACGGGCTCCCAATTCCTGAAAATCAATGTCCAGATCATTCACATGGTCGAGCGAGAATCCAAAGCCGCATTTGGCAAGTGCATCAAGACTTTCTTTTTCAAGCGGGCCGGCAGCAACAATCATGGGTTGGGAAAATTCAAAAATAAGTGAGGAATTGAGATCCTTATTATCTTCCATGAATTCCATAAATTGGGGGAAGAAGGCTGCATCACTCAAAGATTTAACCGACATATTGCAGAACAGGCCGATTGTCTCATTGCGCTGTTTGAGCTTGCGCAAAATGTGGACCGAACGAAACAAGGTGAGATTGTTGATCGTTGGCATTAAGCCCGCTTTTTCAGCTTGCTGTGTATATGAAGCCGGAGCCAGCAGGCCATGGGT
>CAYOTF010000262.1:1857-2510 GCA_964406805.1 uncultured Zetaproteobacteria bacterium
AGTGAACTCTTCATAATAACGGGTTTTGCGCTGCGGCAAGGTAACGATCGGTTGCAAATAAAGATCGATTTTATTTTCAGCAAGGGATTTGCGAACAGCGCCCAGAAGCTTTTCATCTACGGTAGGCTCTTGTGCTTGCTTAGCCTTTTCTTCTACCGCTTTTGCTTCAGTGGATGTAACAGCGCGGGCTTTGATTCTGCTTTCCGCCATTTGTTTGACAACACCCTCCAAAGATTTCATCTGAGCAATCATCTTGTCATTGCGGGCACGGATCGAGGCATCAAGATAGGATTCAAGATTGCTGATTGTGGTTTTTGTCTCTTGTAATTCGCGGGTCAGGGACATAGTCGTGGCCGCCAGATCTTCGATCTCATCGCGGCGTTCATCATGCTCTTTTTGCCGGCTCATGTAGGATGACAATTGAGCAAATCCCAACAATAAGCATACCAGTACGACGGTCACTTCAATTCTCGAAAATCCGGAAAATTGCCAAAGTGCCAACCCTGCGGCAAGCACGCCGCAGATAACCAAGAGCGCTGTGAAGAGTTTTGTGACTTTGGCCATGCGTGCCCCGCTTGCTTGCCATACCGGCCCGGCTTAGTGATTCGGATACTGAATTATCGCATATCTAAGCTGTGGTGCACCATTTAGCT
>CAYOTF010000263.1:0-2503 GCA_964406805.1 uncultured Zetaproteobacteria bacterium
TGAAACGAGCCCTGGTGCTGTCCGCCTGGCTCGGGACGACGACAGCGCATCACGGCAGGCTGTCCTCCCATGCGGCGTTCAACGCGGTGACGCTTGGAGGCGAAGAGGCTGTCGGCGACGGCACCGGCTTGCTTGCGCGCATGCGTGCCGTTCCGATCGACCAGCGCGACTGGAATGCGTTGTCCGACGCCGACTTCAGATCCTGCGCCCGCACGCTCATCGACGGCAATCTCCCGCAAGATCTGCGCTTTCTGCCGCAGCGGATCGGTTGGGCCGAGATGAAGGACTGGTACCTGTTTCTCTCTCGCGAAGGCTGGCTCGCGCCGGGCTGGCCGGTGGCCGAAGGCGGAATGGCGCTCAACGCCGCCAAGGTCTTGATCTATGACGACGAAATGGAGCGGGTCGGCAGCCCGCGCCTGATGGATCATGGCATCAACAATGTCGGCTCCATTCTGCTCGCGCGAGGGAGCGACGAACAGCGCGGGACTTATCTGCCGAAAGTGTTGAGCGGCGAGCATCTGTGGTGCCAGGGCTATTCCGAGCCGAATGCGGGGTCGGATCTCGCGAGCCTGCGCACCGAGGCGCATCTCGAAGGCGATGAGTTCGTCGTCACAGGGCAGAAGATCTGGACCACGTTCGCCCACCACGCAAACCACATCTACACGCTGGTCCGCACCGACAAGTCAAAACCGCGCCACGAGGGCATCAGCTTTCTCCTGATCGACATGCGCCAGCCGGGCGTGACGGTTCGGCCGATCCGGAACATCGCCGGCCATGTGGAGTTCTGCGAGGTGTTCTTCGATCGCGCCCGAACGCATCGCAGCAACATCGTCGGCGAATTGAACGAGGGCTGGGCGGTGTCCCGCGCGGTGCTCGGCTTCGAACGGTTGAGGGTCGGCGCGCCGCGGATCGCAACGCGTTTCCTGCAACGGTTGATCGAAATCGCCCGCCGCCAGGACCTGACCCGCGACCCGTTGTTCCGCAACAGGCTGACGCAACTGATCTGTGACGTGCGCGATCTGGCGTCGCTGTTTGAGCAGGTCGCCGACGCGGCGAAAGCCGGAACGGCGCCGGGTCCTGCAGCATCCGCCCTGAAATTGCTTGCGACGGACGCCGAGCAGCGCGTGAGCCAGGCGCTGGTCGAAGCGCTGGGTGACGCCGGGGTCATCTCCGGGCCGCAGGACTTCGGCGGCTACACGACCGAGGCGCTGACGCCATTCCTGTTGACGCGCGCGGTCACGATCTATGGCGGCACGTCCGAGGTCCAGCGCAACATCATCGCCCGCCGGATTCTCGGACTTTGACAGCCCCGCTGCTAGAATTCGAGTGCGCCAGAGTCGCGCGGTCGCTGGAGCGCGAAGGAGCGCTCGGGGTCCGGTTTTTTCGAAGGAGCATGATCTTTTCGCAAAACCGGTACCACTTTTGCCGATCATGCCCGAGGGCGATGGTTCCCAGCAAGGAGACGTGAGTGACGCGCGGATTGTTTCACGGCGTGAAGGTGATCGACTGCGGCAGCTACATCGCGGGGCCCGCGGCGGCGACGGTGATGTCCGACTTTGGAGCCGAGGTCATCAAGATCGAACCGCTAACCGGAGACCCGTATCGCACGCGCAATCAGCCCCCCAAGGTTGAGAGTGCTCCCGTCAATCCGCATTGGCTGATGGACTCGCGCAAACACTCCCTATGCAATCCGGCACTGCTATGCAGAGGTGATCCTTCCAGGGACGATGCGGCCTGTACCGTTGAAATCTGCGACGCCCTGGAAAATGGCCAACGCCTGGCCGCCGACCTTGTCCACTTTGACTGTTGGAGCTCGTCACCCTTGCCGCCGGCGACTGAGACGTCCGGATCGTTGACGACGACCTAGTGGTCTGATTCATTCAGGCGATTCCCAAATCGCCCGAAGCAGTTCAAGCTCTCGGCATGAGAGCAGGAATTGTCATCAACGTCACGCGGGCCGATCGCCGTCAGCTTGAGGCGATTGTCGCGGATCGCAGCGCGCCACAGAAGCACGTCTGGCGCGCGAACATCATTCTGGCTACGGCCGATGGCTGTGGCACCGCCGAGATCATGCGCCGCTCGGGCAAATCGAAGCCGGTGGTATGGCGCTGGCAGGCGCGCTTCATGACGGAGGGCGTTGCCGGGCTGACGCGCGACAAGACGCGCAAGCCCGGAAAGCCGCCGCTGGCTGCTGCCACCGTGCAGAAGGTTATGGACCTGGCTATTGGATCGCCGCCGGGCGAAACAACGCATTGGACCGGCCGGATGCTGGCGAAGGCGGCTGGGGTTAGTCTGCGATCGGTGCAACGCATCCTCGAAGCGCATCAACTCGCGCCGCACCGCATTCGCTCGTTCAAGCTGTCGAACGATCCGAAATTTGCCGACAAGCTCAAGGACATCGTCGGCCTCTACGTTGATCCGCCCGCTCATGCCGTAGTCCTCTCCGTTGACGAGAAGAGCCAAATCCAGGCGCTCGACCGCACCCAGCCGGGCTTGCCGATGA